>CAMNNQ010000088.1 GCA_946545645.1 uncultured Clostridia bacterium
CACAGAGACCTGGGTATCTGACGGAACAGAAAAGACCTTCGAGCTCGGCAAGGGCAGCTACAAGCTGACCGAGACCGGCGACGAGGCAAATGACGGCCTTATCTATGACGAGAACACCAAGAAGTATTACAAGGTAATAACTTCCGAGCTCACCTTCGAGGTCGATGAAAACGGCAAGGTCGTAAATGTTAAAAATGGCACTACCGAGGGCTCTGAGGATGGATTCTTCAAGACCGAAGAGACCGAGGATGCGTTCAAGGTAACTGTTTGCGACGCTGAAGACACCAAGAAGAGCGCTGGCGACGACGATACTCCCGGAGACGATACTCCCGGAGACGATAACCCCGGAGACGATAACCCCGGCGATGACAATCCCGGCGGCGACGACACTGACGGCCGAAAGACCGGCGGCGACGACGAAGAGGGCGGTAAGAAGACCGGCGGCGACGATGAGGAAGGCGGAAGAAAGACAGCTGGCGATGATGAAACACCTAATACGGGTGCAGGCGCAGCAGGTCTGGCATCGCTTCTCCTTGTTGCAGGTGCAGCAATAGTTCTCGGAAAGAGAAAGAAGAGCTGACATAATTAACAGCGGCCGACGTTGAAATATACGTCGGCCGTTTTCTTTTATACTATAATATAATATAATAAAATAGAATTAAATTATCTGGATCCGGCACTAGATAGTGTGTTTTTTGAGCTGAAAACCAACACAACAGCACAAAAAATTGACAGATTATAGGATAAGTCAAAAATTGCTCGAAAACGTTTGAAACGTCTATGTTTGTTCAAAAAATGATTTATGATTAGTAATATTACACCAATAGAAAACAACATTTTTGGATAAAACATATCAAATATGTGAAGAGGCAGATCGCTTGCAGAAAGAGTGACAGAAGGTCAGTTTCGCAGGAAAAAATTGGGCGCTAATAGTAACGATTTGGTTACACAAGCCGGAGATTTATAAGCATGGTGCACAATTTTCAAAGTGAATTTTTGTATACAACTCCATATTTTATTACACAGAACATAAAAAAACGAAAAAGTGCTTGAAATTTACGGAGAAATAATGTATATTTTTATTAACGGAAACGTTTGAGAAACACTGGTCATTTCAGCGTATGAGGCTAACTTAAACGTTTGAAATGAATGAAAGGCGGAAATATCATTGGTCTCACTTAAAGACATTTCCGTTCGTTGCGGCGTTTCGGTTGCAACAGTGAGCAAGGCGCTCAACGGTCATAAGGACGTCAGCGAGGCGACTCGCGAAAGACTTGTCAGAACAGCCAGAGAGATGGGCTATTTTCCCAACGCTCAGGCTAGAGCCTTGAAAACGAACAGAACTTACAATCTCGGAGTCATGTTCCTGGATGAGGCGGGAAGAGGTCTGACGCATGAGTTCTTCGCAAAGGTTTTAAACAGCTTCAAGACCGAGGCAGAGCTTGCGGGATACGATATCACATTCATAAGTAATAAGGATATCGGCGGCAGGCATATGTCAACGTATGAACACTGTAAATACCGGAGTGTTGATGGGATCGTTATTGCATGCACCGATTTCACTACACCTGATGTCTTTGAGGTCATCAACGGCGATATACCTGTCGTTACGATCGACCACATATTTGACTGCCGGACTGCGATCGTTTCAAACAACGAGACCGGGATGGAAAGGCTGCTGAACTATGTTGCGGACTGCGGTCATAAGAAGATAGCTTACATCCAAGGCAAGAAATCGGCTGTCGCTGAAAAGCGCCTCGCAGGATTTTGGAAGGCGTGTATGAACAGAGGCATCGAAGTCAGACCTGAATGGCTGCTCGTCGGAGATTACTGCAATCCCGATAACACATATCAGCTCACTAAAAAGCTGCTGAAGAATAAGGAACTTCCGACCTGTATATTCATGCCCGATGATTATGCGGCTATCGGCGGACTTAATGCCATCAAGGACGCCGGCTTATCAGTACCGGATGACATCTCGGCTGTAGGATACGACGGAATAGCTTATTCTCAACTGTTGTCTCCAAAGCTCACGACCTATACGCAGGACACGCCTACGATAGGTGCAACGGCGGCTAGGCAACTCATCTCTCTGATAGAGAACCCACAAACGACCTTTACAGAGGTCATAACTGTTGACGGACAGTTCCTCGAAGGAGGATCCGTTAAAAAACTTTAGGCATTTAGTTACGCGGAAAGCCCGCGCAACAACAATATAATGCAAATTTAAGGAGGAAATTTATTATGGCACAGTTAAAGAAAGTTCTTGCCGGTTCATTCGCTGTTATGATGGCAGCTACAATGATGGCAGGTTGCGGCAGCAGCGATTCCAGCTCTTCTACAGCAGACGCTAACAATGCAGGCAATGGCGATTCCGCAGCTCCTGCAGCTTCTAACGAGAACGAGCTCAAGGATCTCGCAGGCGCAGATTCTACCAAGGTAGTTAACATCTACTGCTGGAATGACGAGTTCAAGAGCAGATTCGAGAAGTATTACTGGCCGAAGAGAGATACCGCTCTCTGGGATGGCGTTAAGTATCACTTCGAGATCATCGACAACAAGGACAACGCTTATCAGATTAAGCTCGACGAGGCTCTGAAGACTCAGGCTAACGACGCTATGAAGATCGATATCTTCCTCGTAGAAGCTGACTATGCTCTGAAGTATGTTGCTACTGATGCTACTGCTGACGTTAAGGGCGTTATCGGTCTTACCGACGACGATCTGAAGGAGCAGTACAAGTATACCAAGGACGTTATGACCGACGCTAAGGGCGTTCTGAAGGGCGTTTCTTGGCAGGCTACTCCGGGCCTCTTCCTCTACAACGCTGAGTATGCTAAGGATGTTCTCGGCTTCGATGAGCCCGAGAAGGTTCAGGCTGAGCTCTCTGACTGGACAAAGTTCGAGGCAGTTGCTGAGAAGATGAAGGCTAAGGACATCTTCATGGTATCCGGTTTCGACGATACTTACAGATGCTTCTCCAACAACGTTTCTGCTCCTTGGGTTAAGGACGACAAGATCACCATCGATCCTCAGATCAAGGCTTGGGTTGACCAGACCAAGAAGTGGACCGACAACGGTTGGAACAACAAGACCTCCCTTTGGGATGATAACTGGAAGGCCGGCCAGAAGATCGACGGTAAGGTATTCGGTTACTTCTTCTCTACATGGGGCATTCCTTTCACCCTTCTGCCTAACACCCTTGCTACCTCCAAAGAGGACGGCGGTAAGGAAGAAGTCGGCAACGGCGGTTACGGCAAGTGGAGAGCTTGCGCAGGTCCTCAGGCTTATTTCTGGGGCGGCACATGGATCAGCGGCTGCGCTACTCTCGACAACAAGGACATCGTTAAGGATATCATGCTGAAGATGACTTGCGACACTGATATCATGGCTGATATCACCAAGGGCGAGCAGGACTACACCAACAACAAGGCAGCTATCAAGAAGCTTATCGACGGCGGTTACAAGAATGACTTCCTCGGCGGCCAGAACCATCTTGCACTCCTCACCGAGGCTGCTGACAAGATCGACCTGACCAACAAGCTTTCTGCTTATGACCAGGGCTGCAACGAGAAGTTCCAGGGCGCTATGAAGGACTACTTCATGGGCAACGGTTCTTATGACGACGCTGTTGCTAAGTTCAAGGATGAAGTTACCAAGCTCTACAGCAACCTCTCGATGTAATTTCTTAAACAGAGATTTATAATCGGCAATAACGATTGGGGGGCGGAGGAAAACTCCCCCCCCGATTTTTATTCACAACACGCAAATGAAGTTTGTATTGTAGGTGTATTATATGAAGAAAAAAAGTATCAGCTACGCTAAATGGGGTTACATATTCTTGATCCCGTTTTTTGTAGTTTATTGCATTTTTGCACTTGTCCCTCTCGTGCAGACTTTCTACTACAGCTTTATCGAGTATTATGTTGATACCGGTACGGTATCGATATTTAATCCGGACGGAAATATTGTCGATAACGGTTTCTGCGGCTTTGCTAACTTCAAGGAAGCAGTAACAGGTAAAGGCCATTTCTTCTCATGCCTTGGCAACACAGTTATCCTTTGGCTGATCGGCTTTATACCTCAGATATTCTTCTCTCTGCTCCTCGCGGTTTGGTTCACCGATATCCGCCTCAAGCTCAAGGCTCAGGGCTTCTTCAAGACCGTTATCTATCTTCCTAACATTGTAATGGCTTCTGCTCTCGGTCTTCTGTTCTATTCTCTGTTTATCAATAACGGCCCTCTCGATTCTGTATTGGGCGGGCTGACCGATAAACCGTCACTGATGGATACCATATGGGGTGCCAGAGGCATCGCCGGTTTCATCAACTTTATGATGTGGTACGGCAATACGACGATTCTCCTTATGGCTGCAATCATGGGTATTGATACCTCGCTCTATGAGTCAGCTCAGATCGACGGCGCAACTCCGACACAGACATTCTGGAAGATCACTATCCCGCTTATCAAGCCTATCCTTGCTTTCGTCCTCATCACTTCGATGATCGGCGGCTTGCAGATGTTCGACGTTCCTACGTTTATCGCGGGCGACGCCGGCTATCCTCAGGGTAAGATGCAGACGTTGGTTATGGTCATCCAGACAGGTAAGGATTCGTCTGTCGGCCTCGTAGGTGCTATAAGCGTAATGATCTTTATCATTACCGCTATTCTTGGCTTCCTCACGCTCAAGGTAATGAACGATGACGGCAGCGGCAAGAAGAAAAAGAAAAAACCTGCAAAGGGTTAAGTAAGGAGGACAAATAGTATGCCAAGATCTGCTGATGTAGTCGGTGAGAGCACCGGCCAGACAAGCTTGCTTATCAGAAGAATAGTAGCGTATGTTGTTCTCGTAGCACTTGTCATTATTTCACTTTTACCGTTCTGGCTTTTGATCGTTAACGCAACAAGAGGTAAGGTTCAGACCGGCCTGGAGTTCTGGTTCGGAGGCAGCCTCGGAGGAAACTTCAAGGTCCTGTTCTCGGATAATAACCAGACCAGATACGGAAGCATCCTCGCTTCATTCGGAAACAGCTTCCTGATCTCCGGCCTTTCCTGCGCACTTTCTGTTTATTTCTCAGCTCTTACTGCTTATGCGATCCATGTATATGATTTCAAACTCAAGAAGGTTGCATATACATTCATCCTTCTCGTTATGATGGTTCCGTCTCAGGCTTCCGCTATCGGTTTCTACAGATTCATGATCAAGCTCGGCCTGACCGACTCCCTTATTCCTCTGATAGTTCCTGCTATCGCAGCTCCCTCTACTTTCTTCTTCATGAAGCAGTATATGGATTCCTCGCTGCCGCTGGAAATAGTAGAGGCCGCACGTATCGACGGCTGCGGAGAGTTCAGAACGTTCAATTCGATCGTTCTCCCGATCCTCAAGCCTGCCTTCGCTGTTCAGGGAATCTTCACCTTCGTTTCGAGCTGGAACAACTACTTCATGCCCAGACTCATACTTTCGACTAAGAGAACTATCCCGCTGGTACTTCAGTCAATGAAGTCCGATATCCAGGGTAACCCGCAGGCGGCACACGCCGGTGCTATGAACCTCTATATGGTTCTGGCTATCCTGCCTGTTATCGTAGTTTATCTGATCCTGTCCAAGTATATCATCCGCGGTATCGCACTCGGTGCCGTTAAGGGCTAAAAATGATCAAGGCTGTGTCCGAAAGGGCACAGCCTTTTTTGTGATCCTGTTCTGCTGCTGCACAGCAGCCGGAGATGGGTGATAAGAAAAGCCGTATATCTTCCTTGACAATGCCAAGAAGATATACGGCGATTTGTTTGTATCGGATCCGGCATTGAAGCTGTTGTAAAGACCGTAAGAATTGAGCGCTGCTCCGGCGGCACAGCTAAAAGAAAAGATCAGATGGTGAGATAGAGCTTTCGGTCTATTATCAGATATGCCCAGAAGCCCAACAGCCCGAGAGCCGGCAGGGAAGAAAGGTGGTACAGTATGTTGTAAACCTTCTCGTTGATGATCGGCTCAGCCCCGCGCGGCTGGATAAGCTGGCTGAAAAATGTCGAGAACCAGTAGCTGCCGATAAAGGCTGGAACAAACATGAGCAGACCCTGCTCGTATGAGACTTTCTGAACGCAGGCAAGATAGGTAAAATACCCGCAGAGACCGTATGCGGCCAGCATTATTCCATAGCATATAAACCCAAATACCTTGCGCATGGCGGCTCCTCCTTCGGCTTTGCTGCTATCTAGTTTAACACTATTTTGAGTTTATGTCAAGAAAAATGCTGCCTGTAGCCCGAAACTGTAAAAAAAACATCATTTTTTGTTAAAATAGCTAATATAACTCTTGACATTTCGTCAGATTTGTTATACAATAATATTATGCATTATGTTTTTATATATGGCTGCTGCGGTACAGATTTTTGGACATATACCGCGATGGCTTAAATATAGAATGTATTTGCTTATCTGTATCTTTACAATTTCATATTATGTCTGCCGCATCGGTGACAGGGATGTGCGCAGGCAGACTAAACGAGAAGGAGGAAATTTTACTATGGTCGTAACTATCATCGCTTCCGTAGTATCCCTTGTCGTTGGTTCTTTCGTGAGCGGCTTCTTGTTTTACCGTAAAGGTCAGGCCGACCGCCAGAAGGTCGCAGAGGCTGCTATCGGTTCCGCAGAGAAGGAAGCCGAGCGCATTGTTGAGGACGCAAAGAAGAATGCAGAGACTTTGAAGAAGGAAGCTCTTGTCGAGGCTAAGGACGAAATACATAAGTCCCGCCAGGAAACAGAAAAAGAGCTGAAGGAAAGACGTATCGAAGTCTCAAGACAGGAACGCAGGATCAACCAGAAGGAAGAATCTATCGACAAGAAGCTCGATAACCTCGAGAAAAAGGAAGAAGCTCTCCAGGCTAAGCTCAAATCGGCAGAGGAAAAAGTCGCCGAGGCTGACCGTATCAAAGCATCTCAGCTCGATATGCTGGAGAAGATCAGCGAGTTCAGCAAGGAGCAGGCTAAGGAATATCTCCTTTCCAATCTTGAGGGCGAGCTGGTGCATGAGAAGGCCGTTAAGGTCGCTAACTATGAGGCTCAGATCAAGGACGAGTGCGATGCTAAGGCAAGACAGTATATATCGCTTGCTATCGCCCGCTGTGCCGCAGATCAGGTCTCCGAGACAGCAGTCTCTGTCGTTCCGCTGCCCAATGATGAGATGAAGGGCAGGATCATCGGCCGTGAAGGAAGAAATATCCGTACTATCGAGACTCTCACAGGCGTTGATCTTATCATCGACGATACTCCCGAGGCGATAACCCTTTCCTGCTTCGATCAGGTCAGACGTGAAGTCGCCAGGATAGCCCTTGAAAAGCTCATCCAGGACGGCCGTATCCACCCGACCCGCATCGAAGAAATGGTCGATAAGGCCAGAAGAGAGGTCGAGTATAAGATCAAGCAGGAGGGCGAAAGAGCAGTCCTTGAGTGTAATGTTCATGGCCTCAATCATGAGCTCGTGAAGCTGCTGGGAAGGCTCAGATACCGTACAAGCTACCGCCAGAACGTTCTCGATCATTCTATCGAGGTATCGCACCTTGCAGGTATGATGGCTTCAGAGCTGGGTATCGATGCAGGTCTTGCCAGAAGAGCAGGTCTTCTGCATGATATCGGTAAGGCTCTCAGCTATGAGATCGAAGGCTCCCATGTTCAGATCGGCGTAGATGTCTGCAAGAAGTATAAGGAGAGCCCCGAGATCATCCACGCTATCGAGGCGCACCACGGAGATGTCGAGACCAGAACTGTCGTTGCAGCTCTTGTTCAGGCAGCAGATGCTATTTCCGCAGCAAGGCCCGGAGCAAGATCAGAGAATTACGAGAACTATATCAAGAGGCTCCAGAAGCTCGAAGAGATATGCACCTCTTACGAGGGCGTTGAAAAGTCGTTTGCTATCCAGGCAGGCCGCGAGGTCCGCATAATGATCCAGCCTGAGAAGATCAACGATGAGCAGATGGTGCTCGTTGCGAGAGAGATCGCAAAGAGAATTGAAGATGAAATGGACTATCCCGGTCAGATCAAGGTAAATCTGATAAGGGAGAGCCGTGCCGTAGAATACGCTAAGTAACTAGCGGAATGCTATCGCAGACATTAACGGAGCGTTGTTGAACGCGGCAGCCAATTCGGAAACCCAGCCCGGAAAGCAGCGTCTGCTTTCCGGGCTTTTTGCCTGTATACGCTCCTAAACCCATTTAAGGAGGACACTATGGCTGACAGAAAGCATCTGTTCGGAACAAGCGAAAAGTCTGACTTTATCGTAAACCTATCCGACGCAGGGACAAAAAAACTCTGCGCCATGTATTGTATAATCTCGATGATAATAGTCGAGCTCGCAGCTCTGCCTTATTATCTGACCAGAGATGTTCTTGATTATGTTGATACCAAGGACGGGATCGAGCTCAAGCATTTTTGGAGCGAAAAGGTCATCTATTGGGTGACTGTCCTTATGTTCGGCATCGGTATACTGGGCTTCTGTATCTTCCTTATAGGAAGGATGAAGAAGCAGTATGATCTCACCAAGAACAAGCCTTTGATCCTGCTGGTCGCGATCACAGCCCTGAGCCTTATCTCAGCCCTCGTTTCAAACGACGTTGCTTCGGCTATGACAGGCTATCTTGACCGCGCAGAGGGTATGCTGACCCTTATCGGCTATTACGGCTTCTTTGCCGCTGCCTTTACGATAACCGGAGACGGTTGGCGTAAGCGTGTCTGCGGAGTCCTTGTAGGGCTCGGCGCTCTCAATGCCGCTGTCGGGCTGCTCCAGCTTACATCGCCCTTCAGGAAGATATGCCTCTTCGATGAGCTGCATATCTCCTTTACTAAAGTATATCCTGTGCCGACTTCATCCGGCCTTTCCATCACGCCCCATTCTCTGGCTGCTATGATGACCGTCTGCTTTGCGGCAGCGCTGGCTGCTATTGCTTTCGATAAAAGGCTGATAGTCAAGCTGCTCAGCGGCGGCGCTGCAATCCTTATGACTGCCGCCGGTGTCTGCACCAGGACGGTGACATTCCTTATCGGCTTCGGAGCTGCTGCGCTATTTATGCTCATCATCGCTGCTGTTTATGCTGCAAAGGCAGATAAGACCGCAAGCGAAGGGGAAGTGGCCGGCGAAGCCGCGGACGGTCAGGAGCCCGCTGCAAAAGTCTCCGGAAGATCTGTCATCATCTCGCTGCTTTGCGGGGTAATAGCTGTCTGCGGTGCCGCAGCGGCTGTATTCGCTGTAAATGCTTCGGCTTATCCCGAGTCTGACGGATATCTGACATTCTACGACGAAGAGATCATCCGCACCGATTCCATAAGGATGAATATGCTGCTTCGCAAGCAGGAGAACTATATCGAAGACTGGATATACCCCTATCTCTGGGAGGACGGCCTCTATGCCGCCGAGCAGAATATCCCCTTCGGAACAGGCCCGGATAACTGGGTGCAGATCTCCAGGGCCGGCCTTTCCATCGACCGCTCTTATAACGAGTATATCGACATAGCCATGCAGCGCGGCTACGGCACACTTGTGCTTTATGCCGTATTCCTGCTGATAACCTTTGTCAAGGCTTTCGGCGCCCTTGCATCCTTTATAAGAGGCGAGGTCGGCTGGGCAGCTCCGGCAGTATCCTGCGCGGTGCTCGCTTACAGCGTACAGGCGTTCTTCAATATAAGCGCCCTTACGAACACACCTTTCTTCTTCCTCTGTGTCGGCCTCGTTTGGAGCTATACGGCTATGGGAAAGAAAAAGCGTGCTAAAACAAAATGACCTGAGATCATCCGACCGACCCCGGACAGCCACGATGCTGCCCGGGTTTTTTTCTTGTGCAGGAGTGTATCTCCGCCGATTGACAGAATTGTAATTTTGTAGTAAAATAGATAGTAAATATCCGGGAGAGGAGGAAGTATCATGGGATTGATCGCTAATATCTCCAATGCTATGAAAGTCGCTGCTGCAGCGCGTGCCGCAGGGCTTGAAGCACACCGCCGGCGTATGATGCCTTACAACAGAGGCTACGATGTGTTCCGGCGCGAGCTGACTGAGCCAATAGCATCCGAGGTAAAGGGGCGCTTCAGGATAAGAGTGCTGATATATCTTATTCTCTGCGGGGCTGTAGCTTTCGGTATCGCTGTCGTTAAGATCGGGCGCAACCCGTTTCTGTTTATGTTCCTGATCTTGCTTGCGCTGATCTTCGGCCCGCTGCTGCTCTTGAATCTTTTCAGGCTGATAAAGATGATCCTGGGGAAATACGATATCTACGGCGCTATGGTAACAGATAAGCGGACAAGACAGAATACTTCCACCGACAGCGAAGGGAATACGACCACCACTACCGACTATTTTCTTTCTCTCAACTGTATAGAAACAGAGGTCACATCCCGGGAATACAACAGAGTCAGGACCGAGGAGTATTGCTTCTTCCTGCGGATCCTTGGCAAATATCAGAGAAGAGATGTATTTTATGTCTTCCCGGCGGACGCTTCCAGGCAGGACGAGCGTATCGGTCAGCATCTTCCCTCCGGCGAGATGAGGCTCTACTCAGCTCCGAAGGGCAGTGCTGTCTGCGTGCTCATGGCGATACTGACAGCTATGGCTGCGCTGTTCATAATGATTGCCGGCCTTACGGGATTTACAGGGACAGGTCTTATGGAGACGATCTCCGCCAACTGGAAGGTGTTTATGGGAGGAGCCTGGGGGCTCTGTGTCATGTGGATATTCATAAATCATTTAGTATCCGCCGGCAGGGCGAAGGAGATGCTTCGCCGGAAACAGGAGGGACAATGACAGAAAACGAGATAAAGCGCGAAAGAGCTATGCTCTGCGCTGTGGATATAGGAGAATACGATGCCGAGCGTTCATTGGACGAACTGGAAGAGCTGGCTGATACTGCCGGAGCTGATACCATAGTCCGTGTCATACAGAAGCGCCCGGCTTATGAGCCCGGGACTTGTATCGGGACAGGCCGGCTGTCAGAAATGGCGGAGCTCTGCGAAAGGGAAGATATAGACACGATCATCTTCGATTGCGAGCTTACGGCGACACAGATCCGCAACATCGAGGATGTCTGTGGAGTACATACTATCGACCGAACGATGCTGATACTTGACATCTTTGCTCAGCGCGCCACTACCCACGAGGGGCGATTGCAGGTCGAGATAGCGCAGTATAAATACCGTCTTCCGAGGCTGGCAGGAATGGGCCTCAAGCTCTCACGGCTCGGCGGAGGCATAGGAACAAGAGGCCCCGGCGAGACCAAGCTGGAGACAGATAAACGGCATATCCGCGAGAGGATAGCTTCGCTCTCCCGGGAGCTGAAAGAGATCGAGAAGCGCCGCGGGCTGCACCGTGAGCGCAGAAAGAAGGACGGAGTCCTGGTCTGCGCCATAGTAGGCTATACAAATGTCGGAAAATCGACTCTGCTCAATACCCTTACCGATGCCGGGATCCTTGCAGAGAATAAGCTATTCGCAACGCTGGAGACAACCTCCCGGGCGATAGAGCTGCCCGATGGCCGAAGCGTTATGCTGGTCGATACTGTCGGGCTCATAAGCAGGCTCCCGCACCATCTGGTCGAGGCATTCAAATCCACATTGGAAGAGGCAGCCAACGCCGATGTCATCCTGCACATAGTCGATGCTTCCTCGGATGATTGCGAGCGGCAGGCAAGAGTAACGCTTGAGCTGCTCAAAGAGCTGGGCTGCGAGGGTATCCCTGTTGTTACAGTGCTGAATAAATGCGATCTGGTCCCCTATATCGACGAGCTGACGGCAGGGGAGAACGCGGTCAGGATCTCCGCAAAGCGCGGGGAGGGCATCCCGGGTATGCTTCAGGCCATAGCCGATGCACTGCCCCAGAGCGCCCGGAAAATGAAGCTGCTGATACCCTTTTCCGATGGCGCACTGCTGAACGAAATACGCCGCGACGGCAAGGTATTCTCTGAGGAGTATACCGCAGAAGGGACAATGGTAGACGCTCTGGTGGATATCAAACTATATTCAAGAGTGGAACAGTACAAATATCAGGACAGATAAGGCAGGATAGCCGTGAACAGGGAATGGTCTGAGCTCAACAGAAAAATGCAGTCCGGGCTTGCAAAAAGAGCAGACTTCAATAACGGGATAAGCACTCTTTTTGAGCTGCGAAACACGCTGCTGAGGGCGCTTGTTACTCTGAAAGACGAGCATGCGGATGAGCAGTTCTCAGCTATGCCGTTCTCACGGCACTGGATCATGCACACCGAGGCTGCCCTGCGCATCGGAAACGGAATAAACAAGTACAAATAATTGTACAGAAAAGGAAATACAGATATGAAAAGAGAACTCGGTATCGCACGCTGCGGGCTGGCCTGCTGCCTTTGCAGCGAGAACGTAAAATGCAGGGGCTGCCGGCAGGACGGCTTCAAGGAACTCGCCTGGTGTCAGGATGCGGAATGGTGCGAAAACAGAAAATGCGTTATGGAAAAGGGGCTGGGTCTCTGCTGCGAATGTGAGGAGGCAGAAGAGTGCAGGAAGGGCTTGTTCGCAGATAAGATCAAGCCACGGGCATTTACCATCTTTGCAAAGCGCTGCGGCGTGGAAGAGCTGCTTGACTGCCTTGAGCGCAACGAGAAAAACGGCATTGTCTATCACCGTGAAGGGATAATAGGCGATTATGATGAATTCGACGATATCGAAGAGCTGATAAGCTTTATAAGAACAGGAAAAAGATGATGGGCAATGAAAGCGAGCTCATGCAGCTCTTTGCGCTTTTCTTCGACGGGACTCCCGTTTCCTTTGAGACCATAGATTCAAGCAGAGGCGATGATGATCTCAGAGTCGCATTTATCGCAGAGACAGATGCGGGAGAGAGATATGTCATCAAGCTGGCAGACAATGATTTCACTTTTCCCGGGAAAATAAAAATGTGGCAGAGGACAGTGTCGGAATACCGTGCTTTGGGGTATTACTGTCCAAAAATATTCCCTGATAAGCAAGGGGAGTTCCCTGTAGTTCAGTATAACGGGCACAGGTATATCGCTTTTGCGGAGGAGTATTCGGCTTACAAGCCGATATCATCAAGAGATAACGGCAGCGAGGCATTGAGCAGGAGATTTCATACAGACATCTGGATCATGACCGGCAAGGTCGCGGCAAAGCATTTTGACTATACCGACTACCCTTCGGCCTACTGCCTGTTTGAGACCTTCTGCCCCTCGGATGAGACCGAAGAGGTGCTGGAAAACGCCCTGAAATGGAAGGAATATGCGGACACACTGCCCGAGACCTTCCGCTCTCAGACCGACCGGATATGGAAGCTCTGGAACGACAACCGCACCGCTCTTGAAAAGATCTATCACAAGCTGCCGACCTCGGTGTTCCAGGCTGATCTGAACTCAACGAACTTGCTGGCGGATGAAGACGGCCGTTTCGTCGGGGTGCTGGATTTTAATCTCTGCGGAAAAGATGTGTTCCTGAACTATCTCATCCGGGAGAACTACGGCAGCTTTGAGCACGATATGGAGACTATCCCGGCGGCGCTGCGGGCAGCAGCAAAAGTGTACAAATTTTCGGACAGCGAAAAAGGCGCCGTCCTCATGCTGTATCGCTGCCTTGCGACCCTCTGGGTAACAAAGCTGGAGGAGCTTAAAGGCCTCGGAGAGGACAGAGAGGCTGTAAAGGCTTTTCTCGACAAGACCGAGCATTATCTTACATCAGATACGGACTTTGTGCAGTATATGGCATAACTATACAAAAAAATGGACAGCTGGTTAGGGCTTATGATAAGAGAGATAACAGAGAAGGACTTCGACGGGCTCATGACCCTTTATATGCAGCTCCATGACAACCCTTTTCCCGAAAAGGACGAGCATGTTATGGGAATATGGCAGGAGATACTGGCTGATAAAAACCACCATATCATAGTCGCGGAGGAGGAGGGGAGGATCGTTTCCTCCTGTGTCTGCGTCATCATCCCCAACCTTACCAGGGGGCAGCGACCCTATGCCTTTATTGAGAATGTGATAACCGATATCACCTGCCGGGGGAGAGGCCTTGCTACCGCCTGCCTGGACTTTGCAAGAGATATCGCAAGGCGGGAGGGCTGCTATAAGATGATGCTGCTCACAGGGTCGAAGCAGCAGTCTACTCTTGACTTTTATACCCGCGCAGGGTATAATAGTAACGATAAAACCGCTTTTATACAGTGGCTCTGAGATGCAGACCGCGATCTGCTCGGTCACAGAGGAGATACACGATGGAACGACTTTTGCTGATGGATGAGAAGAATTATGCCCCCGATCTTCCTGAGATCTGCCGTACAGCGGTGAGAGGGATAATTTCTCTTGACGGCAGGCTGTTGTTTATAAAAAGCAAATACGGCGAGGTCAAGCTGCCGGGCGGAGGCCGTGAGGAAGGCGAGAGCGACCTTGACACACTTATCCGCGAGGTGCGAGAGGAGACCGGCTTTGAGGTCATCCCCGAAAGCGCTGCGCCTTTCGGATATATCGAGGAAAAGCGGCTCTCTACCAATGAGCCTATGATCTGGCATCAGTTCTCGCGTCTGTATTTCTGCAAGGTGAGGAACGAACAGGGCTCAACGAAGTTCACCGAGAGCGAGCTGCGCCAGGGTATGCATTTCGTCACCATGACCCTCGACGAAGCCATAGCTGTCAACCGGAGAATGTTGGACTCCGAAGGCGAGCGCGCTTGGAACAGGCGGGAATACAATACTCTCCTGCTTATAAAAGAGCATTTCAGCAAATAACAACGAGTACAATTTGTTGGACTTGTAATCAAATACACAGAGATTTTCAAATAAAAGGAGTAATGTAAAATGAAGATGAAAGAGAGTCAATTTGAGCTGATAAAGGCGCAGCTCAAAAAGCTGACCTCTCAGGACGGCTTCTACTCCCGCATCCTTGCCGGGATCGATGTAGATGCTGTCCAGAGCCAGGAGGATTTCGAGAAGCTGCCCTTTACATGGAAAGGAGATCTCAGAGATGCTTACCCTCTCGGGCTCCAGGCTGTCCCCGAAGAAGAGATCGTCCGCATCCATTCTTCCTCAGGGACCACAGGCACTCCGGTCATCATCCCCTATACCAGGCAGGATGTGGAGGACTGGGCGATAATGTTCGCACGCTGCTATGAGATGGCAGGAGTCACCAAGCTGGACCGTATACATATTACTCCCGGCTACGGCCTCTGGACAGCCGGAATAGGTTTTCAGCTCGGTGCCGAACGGCTGGGCGCCATGACTATCCCTATGGGCCCCGGCAATACCGACAAGCAGCTCAGGATGATGATGGATATGCAGTCCACAGTCCTCTGCGCGACTTCCAGCTACGCTCTGCTGCTGGCTGAGGAGATCGCCAAGCGCGGCATAGGAGATAAGATCAGGCTCCGCACAGGAGTCATCGGCTCAGAGCGCTGGGGTGATAAGATGCGTGCCCGCATCGCCAGAGAGCTGGGCGTAAAGCTCTTTGATATCTATGGCCTTACCGAGGTCTACGGCCCAGGTATCGGCATAAGCTGCGAGCATGAGTGCGGTATGCATATCTGGGACGATTATGTATACTTCGAGGTCGTAGACCCCAAGACCGGCGAGCAGAAGCCGGACGGCGAGATAGGCGAGCTGGTCATCACAACTCTCCGCAAGCAGGGCGCCCCGCTCATCAGATACAGAACACATGACCTTACCCGCATCATCCCCGGAGACTGTCCCTGCGGCAGCAAGTATCCCCGTATAGACACGATCCTCGGCCGCACCGACGATATGGTAAAGGTCAAGGGAGTCAATATCTTCCCCAGCCAGATCGAAGAGATGCTGACTACTGTTGACGGCGCCTCCAGCGAGTATCAGTTTATGATCGACCACCTTTACGGAAAGGATATCTGCACTCTGTTTGTCGAGGTCGAGAACGGAACAGATAAGGAGCAGATGGAGCAGAAGATCAGCGCAGCCTTCAAGGGCAAGATCGGTATAACCGTTATCGTTAAGCCCGTCGCTATCGGTGAGCTCCCCAGAAGCGAGAAAAAATCTACCAGAGTTTTTGATAACAGATACTGACAGCGCCGCATAAAGCGGAAGCCGTTCTGTTGAAATAAGACTGTACAGCAGAAAGCCGTATATCTCCTGTCAGACGGGGAGTATACGGCTTTTGTATTTAAGGCAACACCGCACAACCCACGGCTAACGCCTCTGCACGTCATCTGCTTGCCAGCTTTCCGTCATATTACCCAAATTCTCCTTGAC
>CAMNNQ010000089.1 GCA_946545645.1 uncultured Clostridia bacterium
TTTAAGGCAACACCGCACAACCCACGGCTAACGCCTCTGCACGTCATCTGCTTGCCAGCTTTCCGTCATATTACCCAAATTCTCCTTGACGTTGCGTAAAGCGAAGTGAACTTCGCTTGCAAACCTGCGTCGAATTTAGGCAATCTGACGAAAATCTGTGCCTCAACGCCAGTTGAGGCTGCGCATACTGACGCACAGGAGTTGTGCGGTATTGCCTTAAAGGAGATGGCCTTCGGAGCGGGAGTCCTGCCCCTGACAGGCCGTTTTGGAAGATATCCGCAATCAAAGGCCGAAAGACCGCAAAAAGATGTCTTGACTTTATGGCTGCAGCGTGATATCATATAAAGGCAACATTTCTTACGGAGGTCATTTCCAATGAGCATAATAAAAAAGGCTTTGCCTGTCGTTATGTCTGCGCTGATGCTTTTCGGATGCGCCGGCTCAGACAGCAGCTCGTCCGGTGCTTCCAAGGGCGGAGACAGCGCAGCAGTTACGACTGATAAAAACGGCAGCGAAGAGAAAAAGGAAAAGACTCAGGCAGAGCTTGATTCCAGTATGGGCAAAACACTGCCGGTCATAGATATCCAGACAAAAAACACCGATAAGCTGGATTTTGTCACAAAGCCGGTGGCGGAGCACGTTTCTAAGCAGCAGGCGATGTGGACCCCGAATTTCAAGATGCCCCCCGCCCCCTACTATGAGGACTGCACGATAACAGTAACAGGCATCGACGGCGCCAAACAGATCGACGGCGCGGAGGCAGAGGTCAAGGTGCGCGGAAACTGGACAACTACTTATGCGAAAAAATCCCTGAGGATAAAGTTCGCTGAAAAGCAGAGTATGCTCGGTCTCAACGAAGGGCAGAAGTATAAGAACTGGGTCCTGCTGGCAGGGTATAAGGACGGTTCGCTGCTGAGAGACAAGACAGCTCTCGAAATGGCAAGGGAGATACTGGAGCCGGATGGCTTCTATGCCTCCGATTCGCAGCTCGTTGAGATCAACATAAACGGTAAATATTTCGGTGTCTATCTGCTGGCGGAGCTTCAGCAGATCAATAACGGCAGAGTCTCCGTAACGAAGGCCGAAAAGGATTATAAGGGAACAGATATAGGCTATTTGCTTGAGTTCGACGGCTATTACTATACCGAGCCTGACCTCCAGCGCTTTAAGTGCGATTATAACGATAACGCCCCGCTTACTCCCTATGACGGCAACGGAGGCGGCGGTAAAGAGATAACTGTCCTCGGGGACGATAAGACCGATCTCGGCTTTACGATCAAGAACGATATCTACAGCCGGGAACAGAGAGATTTCATAGCGGGCTTCGTAAACAACGTTTATAAGATAATGTACGAGGCAGCATATAACAACAAGGCTTATGTCTTCGACTCTGCCTTCAAGAGCATTTCCGAGACTTCTGATATAACTCCGAGAGAAGCAGTAGAGAAGGTAGTCGATACTGATTCGCTGGCGGATATGTTCGTAATAAGCGAGCTGACCTGCGATGCGGATATCTATCTTACCAGCTTCTTTATGTCCGCAGATTTCGGTGAGGGCGGCAGCAAAAAGCTGCGCTTTGAAGCTCCCTGGGATTTCGATTCCTCTATGGGGAACAAAGACCGCTGCGCCAACGGCAGAGGCTTCTATGCCGGAAATACTGTCCCCGATGTAAACGGAAATCAGTTCTATACCGTCAACCCCTGGCTCTGTGTACTTATGTATCAGAGCTGGTATACCGATATCATCAAGGAAAAGTGGACAAAGGCCTACGATGCCGGAGTTTTCACCCGCGCTCACGATATGATCCTCAGCGATACCGAGACTTTTTCTGACGCTTTCGTCCGCAACTATAATAAGTGGGACAACATCCGCAATAACAGAGACTTCGCCGGAGAGCTGTCCTTCCAGGCCGCAAGCTGCCGCACCCACGAAGCAGCCGCCGGGTTCCTGGCAGAGTGGCTTGAATCCAGAGTTCAATTTATGAACGAGCACTGGCATAAATAAACGAACAGACCATTACCTCCGGGGCAGCCGAAGAAACGCGGCTGCCCCGGATATCTATATGCAAAGTGCCTATTGACAAACTGCTGCCGGAGTTGTATAATACATTAGTCAGGGCGTTCATCGCGAGATGTGTCTTTAAAGAAAATGAACGCCGAAAGGAGAATACAAAATGAGCACACAGCTTACAAAAAAACAGTTCGATATCCTCTCTGTGCTCGCCGGGAGCGTCTCGCCGCTGACTCAGCGCGAGCTGGAAAAGCTCACCGGGCACAGCCTCGGGACGATAAACAAAACCGTCAAGGAGCTGACAGAAGCAGGACTTATCCAAAACAGCGGGATAACCCCGGAGGGGATCTCCGCTCTGGAACCTTACCGCGCCAAGAGAGCGATATTCATCGCCGCAGGCTTCGGCTCAAGGCTCGTTCCTATAACCTTCAATACTCCAAAGCCTTTGGTCAGAGTCAAGGGCGTCCGGATAATCGACAGGCTCATAGAAGCCTGCCTCGGTGCGGGGATAGAAGAGATCTATATTGTCAGAGGCTATCTTGCCGAGCAGTTTGACCAGCTTCTATATAAATACCCGAATGTCAGGTTTCTGGAGAATCCGGTATATAACGAGGCCAATAACATCAGCTCAGCGCTTGTTGCCAGAGAGCTTCTGAAAAATGCCTATGTCTTCGAGGCCGATCTGCTGATAAGCAATCCCGGGATCATAAAAAAATATCACTACACCTCAGACTTCCTTGCGATCAGGAAAGACCGCAGCGATGACTGGTGCTTCAAGGTCAAGGACGGAGTCATAGTCGAAGAGAAGGTCGGCGGCGAGGGCGAGGATATCTGGCAGATGGTGGGCATATCCTACTGGAACGAGGCCGACGGCCGGCGCCTCAGCGAGGATATCGCAGAGGTGTATGCCGCACCGGGAGGCAAGGAGCGCTACTGGGAGCAGGTGCCTTTGGTATACCGTAAGGAGCACTATTCCGTAAGAGTCGCCCCCTGCATGGATGAGGATATAGTCGAGATCGACACCTTCAAGGAGCTCAAAGCCATAGACAAGACCTACGATGTCTGAAACGAAAGGAGATATAACAATGGAATCCGTTAAGAGAAACATACTTCTGAACCCAGGCCCCTCTACTACTACCGATACAGTAAAATATGCTCAGGTGGTTCCCGATATCTGCCCCCGCGAAAAGGAATTCGGCGGGCTGATGAAGGGGCTCAGAGAGGATCTTGTCAGGATCGTCCACGGCGACCTCGATAAATACACCAGCGTGCTGTTCACCGGCTCGGGGACTATAAACATCGATGTCTGCATCAACTCTCTTCTGCCCGAGGGCAAGAAGGTTCTGGTAGTCAACAACGGCGCTTATTCGTCAAGAGCCGTCGAAGTCTGCGAGTATTACGGCCTGCCGCATATCGACCTGCGATTTCCTGTGGATCAGCTCCCCGACCTTGCTGCTGTGGAGCAGACCTTGAAGGATAATCCCGATATCGGGCTCGTCCATACTACCCATAACGAGACAGGGACGGGGATACTCAACCCGATAAGAGAGATCGGCGCCCTTGCTCACAAATACGGCGCTACCTTTACCGTTGACACCACCTCCACCTATGCTATGCGCCCGATAGATATTGAAAAGGATAATATCGACTTCTGCATGGCTTCGGCTCAGAAGGGGCTCATGGCATTTACCGGGCTCAGCTTTATTGTCGGCAGCAGAGCTATCATCGAAGCCTCAAAGTATTATCCTAAGAGAAGCTATTACTGCAACCTCTATCTTCAGTATGAGTTCTTCGAGAAGACAGGCGAGATGCACTTTACTCCCCCCGTTCAGACTATCTACGCCACTATCCGGGCTCTGAAAGAATACTGGGCAGAAGGCGAAGAAGCTAAGTGGGCCCGCCATACCAGAGTGTTCAACGCGATCAACACAGGCCTGGATGAGCTGGGCTTCAAGCAGGTCATCAGGCCGGAATGGAGAGCCGGACTTGTTTCCTCGGCTGTATATCCCGACGACGAGAACTGGAGCTTCGAGAAAGTGCATGATTACTGCTATGAGCGGGGCTTCACTATATATCCCGGAAAGATAAGCACGACCAACACCTTCCGCCTCTGCGCCCTGGGAGCTATCGACGAGGCAGATATCAGGGATTTCTTCAAGGTGTTCAGAGAGGCTCTCGAAGCAACGGGCGTTAAGATACCCGTTCAGTATAAGTGAGGTGCGGGATGAAAACAGTTTACACCTGCTTCTGCACGGATGTCATCCACGACGGGCATCTGAATATCATAAATGAAGCAAAAAAGCTGGGGCGGGTCATAGTCGGATGCCTCTCAGACAGGGCGCTGATCCGCTATAATAAATTCCCGACAGTCCCGCAGGAGGAGAGAGTAAAGCTCTATCGCTCTGTCGAAGGGGTCGATGAGGTCGTGATCCAGAACGATATGCGGTATGACGATGTCGTGACCCTTATCCAGCCTGATTATATACTCCACGGCGATAACTGGCAGCAGGGCCCGGAGAAAGCTATCCGCGACCACGTTGAAGAGCTGCTGAAGGCCTGCGGAGGGCAGCTCGTTGATGTGCCCTATACCTATAACGAAAAGGTCAGAAAGATAGATCTCCAGCTCAGAGAAAAGCTGGCTATGCCGGAATACAGGCGCAAAAGGCTCCGCCAGCTCATTGAGATGTGCCCGATAGTCAAGACAATGGAGGCGCACAGCGGCCTTACAGGGCTCATCGTCGAGAAAACCGTGGTAGAGCATGAGGGCAGGCTGGATCAGTTCGATGCTATGTGGATATCGTCTCTCTGCGACAGCACAGCCAAGGGCAAGCCTGATATCGAGCTTGTGGATATGACCTCGCGCTTCCGCACGATCGACGATATCATGGAAGTCACTACCAAGCCTATAATCTTCGACGGAGATACCGGAGGGCTCACCGAGCATTTTGTCTATACCGTCCGCTCACTGGAAAGGATGGGCGTTTCAGCGGTCATCATCGAGGATAAGAAGGGGCTCAAAAAGAACAGCCTCTTCGGGACAGAGGTCGAGCAGACTCAGGCGACTGTAGAAGAAATGAGCGCGAAGATCGCCGCGGGCAAGAAAGCTCAGCTAACCGATGATTTTATGATAATCGCCCGCATAGAGAGCCTTATCCTTGAGAAAGGCATGGAGGATGCGCTGGAGAGAGCTGCGGCATTTGTCAAGGCCGGAGCCGACGGGATAATGATACACTCCCGAAAAAAGGATCCGGCAGAGATAGTGGAGTTCTGCGACAGGTTCCGCGAGCAGGACAGGACTACCCCGATAGTCGTCGTCCCCAGCAGCTTCAACACCATTACCGAGGCAGAGCTGGCGGAGCACGGAGTCAATATCGTCATCTATGCAAACCAGTTGACCAGGAGCGCATTCCCGGCTATGCAGAAGACCGCAGAGGATATCCTGCGCTACCACCGCGCAAAAGAAGTTGATGACAGGCTCATGCCTATCAAGGAAATAATCACGCTCATTGATGAGCTTTGAGGTGTAAAACAATGAAAGTACAGAATTTAGTCGAGATCATCGGCGCAGACTTTTTCACAGGTGTCCCCGACAGCCAGCTCAAGGCGCTCTGCAATTTCCTTATGGATACCTACGGCATAGACCGTAAGCATCACATCATCGCTGCCAACGAGGGCAACTGCACAGCTCTGGCAGCGGGCTATCATCTTGCGACAGGCAAAGTCCCTGTTGTTTATATGCAGAACTCCGGCGAGGGCAATATCATCAATCCCGTTGCCAGCCTGCTGAACGATAAAGTCTACGCTATCCCGATGATCTTCATCATCGGCTGGAGAGGGGAGCCCGGCATCCACGACGAGCCTCAGCATATCTACCAGGGCGAGGTAACGGTAAGGCTGCTGGAGGATATGGACATTGCATCTTTCATCATCGGCAAGGATACCGCAGACGATGAAGTCAGAGCAGCTATGGGGCAGTTCAGGAATGTCCTCGCTAAGGGAAAGCAGGTCGCTTTCGTCATCCGCAAGGGCGCACTCACCGATGCTCCCGAGGTTGAGTATAAGAATAACAACACTATGGTGCGTGAGGAGATAATCCGCCATATAGTAAACGTATCCGGAGAAGACCCGATAGTTTCCACCACAGGCAAGGCCAGTCGTGAGCTTTTCGAGATCAGAGAAGCCAACGGCCAGAGCCATAAGTATGATTTCCTGACAGTCGGCTCAATGGGTCACAGCTCTTCTATCGCACTTGGAGTTGCGATAAACAAGCCTGACCGCAAGGTTTGGTGTATCGACGGCGACGGCGCAGTGCTGATGCACATGGGCTCTATGGCTGTCCTCGGAGCGAACAAACCGAAGAATATGGTACACGTTGTCATAAACAACGCTGCCCACGAAACTGTCGGCGGTATGCCCACAGTTGCGGGTCAGATAGATGTTGTCGGCGTGGCAAGAGCCTGCGGATATCCCAATGCTGTATGCGTTGACAGCTTCGAGGCGCTGGATAAGGCGCTTGAAGCCGCGAGATCAAGGGACGAGCTCTCGCTCATCGAGGTCAGATGCTCCATAGGCGCAAGGGAAGACCTTGGCCGCCCCACCACTACCGCCATCGAGAACAAGAACGGCTTTATGGCATATCTGTCCGAGGGCTGAGACATCCTGTCTTGAAAGGGGCAAAGCTATGAAAATCAGAACGAACTGCTTCTTGGCAAAGGCTGCGGCTCTGGCTCTGTGCGTATTGACCGCCCTGGGAGCAGTGTCCTGCGCAGGGAGCGAAGAGAGCTCTTCAAATACGCCGGTATCAGAATCACTGACTGAAACTTCCGCAGCAGTGACCGATCCTGCGGAGACCTCCGGGGTAACAACCGTCGGGACGGAGCCGGCGGCCTCTGCTGAATCGGCAAAGCCGGAGCCTCAGCTCCCGGATTCTCCTCTGCCGGATTACAGCTTCAGCGGAAACTGGGCGTTTTATGCCGAAGGTGAAAACAAGACCGCCGACCTTTTTATCATCGCACCGACAGTCAACAGTGTTGACAGCTACAATTCCGAGTTCGGAGATAACGAGGTCAGAAGCAATATCTATTTTTCCGTAAGATCGTCCAAGGGTATTTACGATACCGATGCCCGGGTCTTTTCGCCTTTTTATGAGCAATGCTCAATGAAGGTCTATAACGAGCTTGCTCCGGAAGAGCGTGAGCCCTACCTCCGCTTTGCTTACAGGGATGTCTCTGAGGCATTCCGCTATTATCTCGAACATGAGAACAAGGGCAGACCCATTATCCTCGCAGGCTTTTCACAGGGCGCGGATATGTGTTACAGGCTGCTCAAGGAGTATTTCGGAGATGAGGAGCTCTATTCGAGGCTGGTGGCCTGCTATGCCATAGGCTGGGCCTGCACCGAGGAAATGACAAAGCAATACCCGCAGATCAGAATGGCAGAAGGGCAGTATGATACAGGCTGCGTCATCAGCTACGAATGCGAAGCAGAGCTCGTTGACGATTCGCTGGTCTGCCCTAAGGGTACGAAAATGCTTTCGATCAATCCTCTGAACTGGAAACGCGATCCGACTCCTGCCGATAAGTCGCTGAACAAAGGTGCCTGCTTCTATGACAGCTACGGCGGCATTTCCAGCGAGATGCCAGGGCTCTGCGGGTGCTATGTTGACCCTGAGCGCGGCACTCTTAAAGTCACAGATATCGCTGTCGAGGATTACCCGACCTATCTTGCCGGACAGATGCAGGGCGTTTACCATACCTACGATCTTGTGTTCTTCTACCGGAACCTCCAGGAAAACGTAAAGGACAGGCTTGAAGCCTATCTGACAGCGGCGGAAAAGGCAGCGTAAGGTCTTGCTTCAGAAGTAATCCGTTAAACAGAATATGCCCCGAAGCGTTTGGATGCTTCGGGGCTATTTTTTAATATATCGCGGTAAGATCGGATCTGTCTCAGCCGGGATAGAAGCGATTTCAGCAGAAAGCCGGCGTATTATATCATCTTTGACGGGCATAATAACCCCAAAAGGAGTTGATCGCAATGAGCAAACGCAAGAAGCCCGCTGAGGCGGTGTTCGACGATGCAAAGGATAGAGAAATAGAGACAATGTTCGACCCTGATGCTCCGGATGTCAGGACAGGGCTGGATTCGGGAGCGGCTTCCTCCTCCGAGATGACAGGGCTCATCCCCTCCGGCGCAGATCTTGACCCGGAAGAATACGAGCAGAGCAGAGATCTTTTCCCCTTCGGGACAGGCAGGATCCTCCCCCGCTGAGAGCACGAAAAAAGGCGCGGTGTTTACCGCGCCTTTGTATTATCTGTTCAGATTTATCTTGCTTCCTCGGAGAAGCCGCTGTCAACCAGCTCAACGAGACCTTCAACTGCTGCCTGCTCATCAGAACCGTCTGCAATGATCCTGATAGTTGTGCCGCCGACGATACCAAGAGAAAGAATGCCCAAAAGGCTCTTAGCGTTTACTCTTCTCTCTTCCTTCTCGATCCAGATAGAGCTCTTGAACTCGTTTGCCTTCTGGATGAAGAAAGTAGCCGGACGGGCGTGAAGGCCGACCTGATTCTGAACTACTACGTCTTTTACGAACATAATTAAATCTCTCCATTCATTAGATTTCCGCATCGGCAAAGCCTTTGCAGATAACGAATAACCCTTTTATAACTTCTATATTTATATTATACATATTGCCTCGTTCAACGTCAACGCAAATTATCACCAAACACACCTTTTTTGTAGTTTTTTTGGCGAAATGCCAATAATAACGATTAAGAAATGTTTATAAACATACAAACCTCACAAATGGCTTCTAGCTTTTGAGACAATTTGGACAAAATCACTTAACAATTACCTTAAAAAAATTCAAAATCTGTTCGTACTGCCTGTTTTTAGCTGTCAAAACCGTCAAAGTCCTTAGTGATTATAGACAAATCCTCGTCAGTGAGAGGGTAGCTCTTCAGGAGCTCAGGCCGCTTGCGGGCTGTGTTCAGGAGAGCCTGTTCGTGCCGCCATTTGAGAATATTCGCCCTGTGCCCCGAAAGCAGTATCTCAGGGACTCTTATCCCTTGCCATATCTCCGGGCGGGTATACTGCGGGTACTCCAGCAGGCCGTTGTAATGGCTCTCATCCTCAAAGCAGTCGGGCTCGGCAAGAACGCCGTCCAGCAGCCGGACGATGCTGTCGATAAGTGTCAGCGCCGGCAGCTCTCCGCCTGTAAGGACATAATCCCCGACAGAGATCTCCTCGTCCACTATCTTGTCAAGTATCCGCTGATCGACTCCCTCATAATGCCCGCACAGTATCATTATATGCTCCATACCCGAAAGCTCGATACTGCGCTTCTGGGTAAGAGTCTTCCCCTGCGGGGACATATATATGACATGGGGCTGGCTGCGGGACATATCGCAGATCGCCTGCCAGCAGCGGTATATTGGCTCGCATTGCATAAGCATACCCTGCCGCTCGGAATAGGGAGTGTCATCGACACGGCGGTGTTTATCGAGGGTGTAGTCGCGGATATTATGTGTTTCGGCGGTAAAAAGCCCTTTTGCTCTGGCTCTGCCGATGACGCTCTGAGAGAGATAGTTCTCGATCATGTCCGGAAAAAGTGTTGCTATATCAAATCTCATAATGCACCTCAGTCGAAAAGCCCTTCCAGGGGAGTGATCTTCATAACTCCGCCTTCGATGTCGGTCTCTTTGACTACATCCGGTATGGCGGGGATATAGAACAGCTTTCCCTCCGGGCTCTTGATATGGTAAACATCATTGGCTCCTGTCTCGCTGACATCGGTAAGCAGACCGTACTCAATGCCGCTGCCGGCATCGACCACCCTCAGCCCGATGAGATCCTGTATGAAATATGCGCCATCTTCCAGCTCGACATCGTTTCTGTCCATATAGAGGACACGGTTCCTGAGCTTCTGCGCTTCCTCAACGGTGTCGCAGCCTTTGATCTTCATAATGACGATGTTTTTCTGCACTCTTGCCCTCTCGACCTCAACAGGAGTGCCGCTCTTCCAGAACAGCGTATCGAACTCACAGAGAAAATCCGGGCTGTCGCACCAGGGCTGGATTTTAATCTCTCCCTTCAGCCCGAAAACCGAAACTATCTTTCCTATCTCCAGATATTGTTTCATATCATAGCTCCTTCTTTGCGAATATCTCGGTCATAAAGACCTCATATCCCAGCTTTTTATACCATTCGGCAACGCCTGTGAAGAAAATAAACGAGATATCCTGTCCTTCATTTTTCAGTATCTCTGTCACTCTTGCGATCATCTCTATGGCTATGCCCCTGTTCCTGAATCCGGGCACAGTGCCTACACACCCGGGCATACCCACCCGGCCGAAAGCATCTGAGAGGTAGTTCTTTACATCTGTGCTTACCAGGCAGAAGCTGACGATCCCGCCGCCGACTTTCGCGCAGTATACCCGGTCGTTTTCACCGAAATACTGCACCCAGTCCTCGTTGACCTCGGCTACGGCTCTGCGCAGGGCATCGATGCTTCCGTTGTAAAAGCCGTATTCGGCTATCCTGTGCCCGCGGAAATCATCCGGGGCGAAGGAGAAATCCTTCAGGGGCATCAGCAGCTCGTCGCATCTTCCGACTTCGGTGTAGCCTGCCTTTTCAAAGAACCCCCAGGAGGAAGAGTCGGCACCGATAAGAAACCGGGAGCTGACTCCGCCGATAAGTATCTCGTCGTATCCGGCTTTTCTGATACCGGCCTCGGCTTTTGATAAAAGCGCAGTGCCTATCCCGCGGTGCCTCTCCTGCGGTGAGACACAAAGGAGCCTGACGGCATTCTTTTCGCAGATATCAAAGCCCAGGAGTCTCCCGCTCTCGCGGTGTTCGGTGACAGATGTGTCTTCTTTCAGCATGAGCTGTTCAAAGGTCTCCGGTTTCATGCGGAACTGCGGGTAACATTCTCCGAACAGCACGCAGTGTTCTTCGTATCGGTGCATGGCTGTACCTCCGTTCAGTTACCGAAAAGCGTCTCGGCACATTTTCGGTGCGGTTTTCGTTCAACGGTATCCCGGAGAACATTATACCATATTTCATCCGCTCCGTCAATCTGAAATGTTCCTCCGGTGCGGTTTTTTCGGGGCGCTGTGGAACGGAGGGCGTTTTGTTGTTTATGACGAATAATTGCTCCGGCGGAGCCTGATAATGCCGCTGAAGCACTTTTCCGAAACTTTTATGTGTAAAAAAACGGACTTCAAGGGCTTGTTAACAAAAAATTTAAAAATTACAAAAAAGTAACTGAATAAAGGGCGCTTGGTGACAAAACAGTCACTGACAGCATAATTTTGCCGGTTTTTTAACAAAAAATTCACACATTCCGGCTCCTAATATGTTACAATCTGTAATAAGTTCAGATCTGTACAGCGGCCGGCTAAGGCCAAAAAAACTTTTTTGAACATTTTTACCATAAACCTCTTGCAAATTCAATCGTTTTTTGTTATAATGTATTCCGTAAAGACTTTTCCGTCAAACCGGTCTAAAATTTGCAAGTAGAGGGGATCAATTTATGTCAAACAGATTATTCCAAAGCGTAGTTCACCAGATGAGAGATACCATTGACTGCACGATAGGCGTCATTGACGAGACTGCTACTATCATCGCCTGCTCGGAGCTGGCGCAGGTCGGGACGACCAATGAGTTCGTTTCCTTCGATCTGAGCGATTCGCATGATATCTTTGTGCGCGACGGCTATACCTATAAGCCCTTCGGAGCTCTTATGAAGCCGGACTATGCAGTGTTCGTTGAGGGGACTGACGAAGTCGCCGCGAAATATGCGAGCATCCTCGCTATCACTCTGTCGAGCATCAAGCAGTATTACGACGAGAAGTATGACCGCAACAACTTCATTAAAAACGTTGTCCTCGATAACGTCCTCCCAGGAGATATCCATGTCAAGGCAAGAGAGCTCCATTTCAGCAGCGATACCTCCCGTGTAGCCCTGCTCATCAGGATCAT
>CAMNNQ010000090.1 GCA_946545645.1 uncultured Clostridia bacterium
AACGTCAAGGAGAATTTGGGTAATATGACGGAAAGCTGGCAAGCAGATGATGTGCAGAGGCGTTAGCCGCGGGTCGTGCGGTGTTGCCTTCAAAATAGCTTTTCAAGTACACAGCCTCTTGCATTATGCGGGAGGCTTTTTCGGGGTCAGCCGCAATATGTATTTCCCGATGCCAACAGTCAGGATACAGACCGTGTTCACCATACCGACTTCGGCACGCCGTACACTGTCGGGAGCAGTACCGAACACTTCGGTACAGATCGTATTTACTGTATTCCCGGGATCGCTCATACCTTCCTGTTCTCCTTTTCAAGATCGACAACACCGGAGCCGTCAGCGACGGTTCCGTAAACGCTCCGGCCTTCGTCGTAGTCATCGAGGAAATGAGTGTATTCACCGTCCTTGCGGTAGGAGATTATCGTCCGCAGATTGACATTCTCGACGCTGCGAAAGATATTCATATCAACAGCCGGGCATTTTTCACGAAGGCCTTTGAGCAGCAGCTTGACCTCCTGCCGCTTGGAGTCGCCGATACCGTCGCCGCTCTGATGTATGCTCTCGGTGAAGCGGCAGGCGCACTGGATAAATCTGAGCCCGTTGTGCTTTGACCAGGCGATGATGTCGTCCTCTCTTACCATATATAAAGGCCGGATGAGCTCCATCCCCTCGAAGTGCTCGCTGTGGAGCTTTGGCATCATCGTCTGCACCTGGGAACCGTAGAGCATACCCATGACGATAGTCTCGATAACATCGTCGAAATGATGCCCCAGGGCTATCTTGTTGCAGCCTAAGTCCTTCGCTGTTTTGTAGAGCCAGCCCCGGCGCATCCTTGCGCAGAGATAGCAGGGGTTCTGCTCGACGTTGACTACTGCGTTGAAGATCTGTGTGTCAAATATTCTTATCGGTATCTCCAGCCTTTCGGCATTTTCGATTATCTGCTGCCTGTTGGCGGGATTGTAGCCCGGATCCATAACGATGTATTCGACCTCGAAAGGGAATTTTGAGTATCTTTGCAGGCGCTTCATACACATAGCCATGAGCATCGAGTCTTTGCCGCCTGAGATGCAGACAGCGATCCTGTCGCCCTCGTTTATCAGACGGTAGTCCTTGATGCCTTTTAAAAATCTTGACCAGATAGTTTGCCTGTATGTCTTGCTTACAAGTGTCAGCTCATAGCTGTTGCCGTATTCCAAAAGGGGCTCCCCCTTGTGATTATTTCCGGCGAGGCCGGATAGGATTATTATACAGCCTTGCTCTGCAAATGTCAAGGATTTCGGCATTTGTATAGATTGTCATTGGATATGTAATTGACTTTACGCACATTCCTGTGATATACTTTATTTGTTATTATAAAATATGTAAAGGAGTAATGAAGCATGGACAATTTTAATTTCTACAGCCCGACAGAGTTCGTTTTCGGCCGCGGAAGAGAGACCGAGTGCGGCCGCTATGTCAGAAAGTTCGGCGGCAGCAAGGTGCTTATCCATTACGGCGGAGGCTCGGCTGTGAAGTCCGGCCTGCTGACTAAGGTCAAAGCTTCGCTGGATGCCGAGGGCATCAGCTATGAGGAGCTGGGCGGAGTTCAGCCCAACCCCAGAGATACTCTCGTTTATAAGGGCATCGACCTCTGCCGCAGCAGGGGGATCGACTTTATCCTCGCAGTAGGCGGCGGGTCTGTCATCGACTCGGCAAAGGCCATAGCTATGGGCGTCTGCTATGACGGCGATTTCTGGGATTTCTACTGCGGCAAGAGCAGGATCGAAAAGGCTCTCCCGGTAGGCGTTGTCCTTACGATCGCAGCAGCGGGCAGTGAGGGCTCCGGCAATTCTGTGATCACAAAAGAAGAGGGTATGATAAAGCGCGGCGCCGGCTCGGATAATATAAGACCGAGATTTTCCGTCCTCGACCCTGAGCTGACCTGCACTCTTCCGGCATACCAGACTGCCTGCGGAGCGACCGATATCATGGCGCACGTTTTCGAGCGCTATTTCACTAACACAAAAGAGGTCGAGATCACCGACCGCCTCTGCGAGGCTGTTCTTATAACAATGGTAAGAGAGACTCCCCGCGTTATCAAGGACCCGAACAACTATGAGGCAAGAGCCAATATCATGTGGGCGGGAACAGTCGCTCATAACGGTATCGTCGGAGTCGGCAGGTCCCAGGATTGGAACAGCCACGGTCTGGAGCATGAGCTCTCCGGCCTCTACGACTGCGCTCACGGCGCAGGCCTCGCTGTGATCATGCCTTCCTGGATGGAGTTCGTCTACAAGCACGATGTTATGCGCTTCGCGCAGATGGCAGAGCGCGTTTTCGGCTGCGCTATGCACTATGATGACCCTGAATCAACGGCTGTCGAGGGTATAAAGAGATTCAGAGAGTTCCTGCACAGCATCGGTATGCCCATAAACTTCGCTGAGCTGGGCGCTTCTGAGGAGGATATCCCTGTGCTGGTCGAAAAGCTGGGTGTCGGAGACGGCAAGCGCTGGGGCTTTGTTCAGCTCTCGGCCGAGGATTGCGCTGAGATCTACCGTATCGCAGCAAGAGCTTCGCTTTAAAGGAGGAGAATCATGAAGATACTTTTTATCGGAGGAACAGGCACTATAAGTATGGCGATAACCCGCCTGCTGGCTTCCAGAGGAGAGGAGCTGTATCTCCTTAACCGGGGCAGCAGGAACACCGAGCTCCCCGAGGGAGTAAAGGTCATAAGCTGCGATATCAATGACGAGGCAGCAGCGGCAAAGGCTCTGGAAGGGATGAGCTTCGACTCTGTCTGCGATTTCATCGGCTTCGTTCCCTCGCAGTTGGAGCGCGACTACCGCCTCTTCAAAGGCAAGACCAAACAGTTCATGTATATAAGCTCCGCCTCGGCTTACCTGAAGCCGCCCAAGGGCTATGTTATAACCGAGGAGACTCCGCTGGAAAACCCTTATTGGGAGTATTCCCGCAATAAGAAGGCCTGCGAGGAGTTCCTTTTCTCCAAGTACCGTCAGGAAGGCTTCCCTGTTACGGTCATCCGCCCGAGCCATACCTATGACGAGCGCTCTGTGCCTCTCGGGGTACACGGCAGCAAGGGAAGCTGGCAGATGGTCAAGAGGATAATGGACGGCAAGCCTGTCATCATCCACGGCGACGGCAGTTCCCTCTGGACTATAACCCATAACTCGGATTTTGCCAAGGGCTTTGTGGGGCTTATCGGAAACCCCGGAGCTGTCGGCCAGGCAATACATATCACTACCGACGAGAGCGTGAGCTGGAACGAGATATACCGCGCAATCGCAGATGCTCTCGGAGTCGAGCTCAAGCCCTACTATGTCCCCTCATCCATGCTGGCAGAGCTCAGCGATCAGGATTTTACCGGAAGCCTTATCGGAGACAAGACAAATTCTGTCGTGTTCGATAATTCCAAGCTCAAATCGCTGGTGCCCGGCTTCAAGGCCGAGATCTCCGCTGAGGAGGGCATCAAAAAGACCGTCCGCAATATCCTGGCGCACCCGGAGCTCCAGCAGGAGGATCCTGAGTTCGATGCCTGGTGCGATAAGCTGATAGAAAAGCTGGAACAGTTCAAGGAGGATTTCAAGAATGGTTGACGTTAAAGGGCGCTGGGCGCTCATCACAGGTGCCGCAAGAGGCATCGGCTACGGCGCTGCGCTGTTTATGGCGGAGCGCGGCTGCAATCTCGTCCTGCACGCAAGAAAGGCCGGGAACTGCGCCAAGGTGCTGGAAGAGGTCAAGGCAAAGGGCGTTGAAGCCTATGCCGTCGGAGCAGAGCTTTCCGATCTCGCACAGGTCGAGGCTATGCTGGCCGAGATAGACCGCAGAGGGACAGTGATAGATATCGTCCTCAACAATGCAGGCGTTCAGGTAGCCTACCGGACAGAGTATCTGCTTACCCCTGCCTCCGATTATGAGGCCAGCTTCAGGATAAACACCATAGCGCCTATGATGATCGCGTATCATTATCTCCCCGGGATGAAGGAGAGAGGCTTCGGGCGTATAGTCAACACTACCAGCGGCATCGCTCTGGAGCCGGAGCAGGCAGGCTATTCTGCATCCAAGGCGGCGCTGGATAAGGTAACCATCGACCTGGGCTCCAAGTATAACGGGACAAATGTTATCCTGAGCCTTACCGACCCGGGCTGGTGCCGGACAGATCTCGGCGGCAGCCACGCTCCCAACGATCCCGCTACCTCTCTCCCCGGAGTAGTGGTCGGAGCATTTGTTGACGACGGAGTATCCGGCAGGAACCTTTCTGCGGGGAATTTCTACGGCATGACATTGGAGCAGGCTGTGGAGCACGCCGAGAAGAACATGAAAGCGCCCTACTGAGGATCATATCTTTCTGAAAGAATATAACCGCCCCTCTCCGCATCATAAGCGGCGAGGGGCGCTGCATTAAGAGCTGCAAAAGGGCAGATACAGAAAACCGTATATCCTCCGGCGGGGGGATATACGGTTTTTTGAGCTATGATCCGGTATTGATGCTAAGGTGCTGCGGGCTTCAGAAGGTCAGTATCAGATAATTAAAGCCCAGGGAGTTGACATATTTCGCGTCGGTCGCCATTTTCATTACCATACGGATACCGAGGTGCTCGACGGATTCATCGGTGCGGTGCATCTCCATAAACCTTACAGGGTCGAAGTGTACGCAGTTGTCGCGGATACGCAGAGTCGTAACACCGTCCTTGAGGGTCAGCCTGATGTCGATAGTGTGCTCCTTCTTGTCTTTGGTAAAGCCGTAGGAGACGATATTGTTGGCCATCTCCTCGATGCTTACGCCGACAAGGGCGCTCTTTTTTGCATCGAGCCCTCTGTTGAGACAGAAGTGTGTTGACTTTTCCGAAGCAGAGGCGATCTCCTCAACAGTTGACAGTGAGATCTCGAATGTGTTATCGTCGGTAACGCCGTAGTCATTGGGGAGCATAGAAAAGGCCTCGGTAGTGAACTTGACCTTTTTGGCTCTTGCAAAGACTATGATGCAGATGATGACCAGAGTCAGAGTTTCGCCGCCGATAAATCCGAACCATATACCTGTTACCTTTGCGAAGAAGGAGAGGATAACGGATGTCAGCGCGACAAGGACGAAGTTTTGCAGGACAGAGATCGCATTAGTGAGCTTTGCCCGCTCAATGCCCTGATAGTAGTTCTTGAGGGCGGTATTTATCGAGCAGGGAACAAGGGAGATTATAAATATCCGCAGACCTGTTATCGCCATCCCCATAGCATCCCGGTCTTCGATGAAGAGCTCTACCAGAGGCTTTGCGAAGACTATCACCAGCGCAGTTACGATCGTGCAGATAAAGACTCCGCAGAAGATCATTGTCCCGACCAGACTTCGCAGCGAGGTCTTGTCCTCGTCGGTATAGAAGATGGAGGATAGCATCAGCGCAACAGCGGCATTTCCTGCGCTGAATGAGTAGCAGATATTTCCTATAGTTGAGATTACTGAATAAGCTGCGACAGCGTGGTTGCCTCCGACGCTGGAGAGCAGCTTGTTGAGGGTAAACATCAGGAAAACGAGGCTTATCTGGTTGATAAGAGTCGGGAGGCCGTCTATGGCCATTTCCTTGAATACATTCATCTTTACCAGCTTTTTCCTGAAATGAAATGCACATTTCTTCTTGAAGAAGTAGGCAAGTCCGATAAAGAATGCGATATAGTAGCTGATGCTGGAAGCGAGGCCCATACCGAATGTGCCCTTCTTGAAGACAAAAACGTTGAGGATATCAAGGGCGATATCTCCGGCTGTCATCAGCCCGACAGCGACCACCAGCCTGGTGCGGTTGCCCGAGATCTGCATATAGGGCACCATTATCTGCGCGCCGATAAATGCGGGAGCACCTATGATAAAGCCCTGGAGATAGGCTCTTGTAAGGCGGAAGACTTCGTTATCCGGGGTATTCTCTCCGGCGCCCAGCAGGGTGCAGATCTGGTCGGTAAATATCAGGATGACTGCCATACCGACTACCGAGATAGCTACAGCCAGAAAGACCGACATGGAGAAGCAGGCATCTGTGCCGTCTTTATCGCCGCTCGCCATAGTCCTTCCGCACATTACCTGAACCCCGGCAGAGACCATATTGCCCAGAGCCGCAAAGACCAGCAGGATAGGTGTAGCGTAGCCGTAAGCTGTCATAGAATCGACGCCGAGAAATCTGCCGATCATGATACTGTCGACCAGCATACAGAGCATAACTGTCATCGACGAGAGTATCTGTGTCACCAGCATTTGTTTGAAAAGCTTTCTTATCATTTCTTTCCCTCATATCAGAAAAATAGACAGATCCAACAGAGTATTACAATATATTATAACAAAAAAAGCGGGGCTTGTCAAGCGAAAAAGCACATAAAAAGCCTATATCAGCTATTCTGCCCCCGGCTTTTCCGCAAAATACGAAAGCGGGGGGCTGCTTTTATGGCTGCCCCCCGATATTTCATATCTTTTGTCTGCCGGGGCGAGGTCTTTATTCTTCGTCCTCGTCCTCATCTTCGTCGTCGGTATCTGTATCCTCGTCGCCCTCGTCTTCGTCGCCCTCGTCCTCGTCCTTGTATTCATCCTCATCGTCTTCGTCCTCATCCTCGTCTTCATCGGCGCTTCTGGAAGAGGAGGTCTTGGAGGAGGATTTTTTGCTGCTGTCGTCGCTGCTCTTGTCTCTGATAACGAAGAGGTAGACCAGGTCAAAGGCAACGACTGCGAGGATAAGAATTATAAGAATGATCGGAGCGACCATGCTGTTCTTCTTTTCCGGAGCAGCGGGAGCCTGAGGAGTGCCGCTCATATCCGGGTAGGGATTATACTGGGGCTGCTGGTACTGAGGCTGCTGATACTGCTGCTGGAAGGGCTGCTGATACTGGGGCTGCTGAGGCTGAGCGGGCTGCTGATACTGAGGCTGGGGCTGAGCGGGCTGCTCGGTGTAGGCGTTATCAGCGATGACAGGGGGAACAGCCTCTTCCATCATGAACCCATTGTTATTATCCTGTGCGGGAGCGGGAGCTGCGCCCTCGACTTTATTGCCGCATACAGAGCAGAACACCATGCCGGGCTGGATCGGAGATCCGCAGGCAGGGCAGAAGGGCTGCTTGGGAGCAGCGGGGGCAGCTTCAACAGGGGAGCCGCAGGTCATGCAAAATTTTGCGCCGTCCTCAAGGACAGCTCCGCATTTCTGACAAACTATCGACATAAATATCCACCTTTCAACATGAACTTCCGCAGAACTCGCTGCGAAATAAATTAGAATTTACAGATTAATTTAGGTGCAGATGCTCGATCGCTTCGATCGTGTCCCATCCGATATACCATTTGCCGTCCGAAAAATAGAGATCGATCTGGATATCGGCTGAGCCCTCTCCTTCGTCTCCGACAAAGACCAGCTCTGCTTTTACGGAGCGGCCTTCGGTGATGTTTTCGGGCTTGATGTCCTCGTCCTTATAGATTTGTTTCTCGTTTTTGAGGTCTTTATCGGACAGCTCCTTGTCTTTTTTGATAACATAGCTGACCGTATAGCCCTCGCCGAATTCATCCGCCATTCCGCTCAGTAATTTCTCTCCGAGCTCCTCGGACAATTCGTCGAAGCTGTGGCCGCTGCCTTCGTGCTCATCTATCTGTTCGATATATTCCTTGGCAGCATCGGAGGTTATCTGAGAAATGTATTTGGTTTCGCCTGTTTCGTAGAATTTAGCAAGATCATCCAGGGCTTTTTTGTAAGTGGGAGTTCTGAAAAACAGGAAATATGCTCCGACGCCTATCCCTCCCAGGAGGATGAGCGTTATCAGGAATATCAGCCCTGCATGGCTTTTCTTTGCTGCCGCTGCTGCCTGCTGTGCGGGCTGCGGATAGGGCTGATAGCTTTGCGGCTGGCTGTATACGGGCTGCTGATACTGTGGCTGGTAAGGCTGCTGATATACGGGCTGCTGAGTCTGAGCGGGCTGCGGGGGAGGAGCGAGCCTCGTTCCGCAGGCGGGGCAGAAGACAGCGTTATCGGCGCATGGCCTCCCGCAATTCGGGCAATTATTCATATCAGATCATCTCCAGGTTATCAGAGGTTATTGAATCCGAGACACCATTTTCCGTCTATCTTATAGACTTCAAAGGAGCTTTTTCTGGTTATCTCGTCGTCATCTCCGGTGACTTTGAACTCGACTTGGAAGTTCACGCCCTCCTCGACCTCTACATCTGCATCAATGTTGTTCTTATATCTCTTTTTCTCAGCCTTTAGCTTGCTTTCAGAGAGCTCTTCGCTTTTGAGTATCTCGGCTGTCATCTCAAAATTATCGCCGACAGAGGAAGTGAAGCCCTTGCCTGCTTTTTTGAGCTGGTCGGAGATGGCATCATCTACATCCATGTCATTTTTTTCGGCATCCTCTGCCAGACCGTCGTACATCGCATCCGAGAGGAGCTTGTTATAGAGTTCAACATCGGCATCGGTCATAGCCTTGCAGTAATTTGTTACGATATCCTCGGCGTCCATGCCCTTTTCGCTTTTGGAACTCTTTGAGGAACCGGAGCCGCCTGAGACTATGAGATAGACACCCCAGCCTATTGCACCCAGCAACAGGATAACAAGGAATATCGTGAGAACAGGCACCTTTCTCGTCCCTGCGACGACATTATTTGCCGCCGGGACAGCAGAGGGCTGCTGATAGCTGCTGAAATCGGGCTGCGATGGCTTTGGGGCTGCGGCTCCCTGCTGGGGAGCAAAGGGATTTGCCGGAGCGGGCTGCTTGGGAGCGAAGGGGTTAGCTGATGCTGCGGGCTTAGGCGCTTCTGGAGCGGCCTGCTGCTCGATCTTTGTTCCGCAGCCGGGGCAGAAGGCTGTCCCGTCAGGGATGCTTGTTCCGCAATTCGGACAAAATGCTGGCATAAAGATTCCACCTTTCGTATCTGTCCCCAAGGAATCAGAATAATTTGTCGATCACATCCCCGAGGATGTACCAATCGTCTCCGTTATTGAATACTGTTATCATCCGGGTAGCCGAGCTTTCTCCTGAACTGAATTCGACTTTCAGCTCATACGCCTTGACGATATCCAGCCGCCTGGCATACTTTTCGGTATACTGTCTCTGGAGATTTTTTATCCCTGAGATATCTATCTCTCTGTGCTCCAGTGTCTCATACACAAGAGGCAGGGCGCTATCTCCTTTTGAGGCGTGCAGCTTATCCGTGACATTTGAGTCTTTGCTGCGGGAGAGGCTGAAGCTGTCTCTTGCGGCGGGAGTAAAGCAGCGCAGATAGGTATCCTCATCTTCTGCCTTGACAGCGGCTGTCATTGTATCGAGGACAGTCTCGTAATGCTCGGAGGGAGGCGGCTCTTCGTCTCCGCAGGAGCTGAGCGCCAGAGCGAGGCAGGCCGCAGTCAGCATAAGAGTGATTCGTTTAAGAAGTTTCATATTTCTCCGTTATCTAAATACGGACGGACATATCTCAGTCCGTCCGTAGTTTGAGTTATCAGGTTTTATACGGTTTTAAGATCAGAAGCCGTAATCCTCGAGGGCATCCTTGATATCGTCCAGATCCATATCATCGATGTCATAGTCATCGTATTTGGAACTGCTCTTGCTGGCAGACTGGAAAGCTTTTGCAAGACCGGCAAAATCGCAGTCGCTGAGCGAAAGCACCCAATCTCCGTCAACCTTATAAACGTCGATGCTCAGTGTGGAATCTTCGTCTTCGTCATCATCGCCCTTGATATCTGCTTTGATCTTAACTCTGAGGCCGTCGCTTACGGTTACCTTTTCGTCATATCTCTCGGAATACCTGTTCTTTTCATCCTTCAGCTTGCTGCTGGAAAGATCCTTGGTCTCATCAACGCTCCAGCTGATCGAGACATCGTCGCCGTAATGCTTTTCAAGGGTTTTCTGGATAGACTCAAAGGTTTTGTCGAGGTACTCGTCTACGTCCTTCTTATTATCGTCGAGGTAATCCGCATACACCTTGGAGATAGCCTTCTTGGCGTATTTGCCTTCGCCGGAGGTCATAGACTTGAACAGATTGTCGATAGGCTTCTTATAGCCGCCGCTGAGCAAGATAACAAGAAGAACAACGATCAGTGTGATAACGAGAACTCCGCATACGGCAAGGCCGATGATGGTGTTCTTATTGGGCTTCTTGGTGATGTTCTTGATATTGTCCATTGTCATAGCGTCCTTAACGGACTTGAAGCTGACACCGGAGAAGGCGCCCTTTACAGCCGCCGCAGCATTTGCAGCCGGAGTGGCTCCGCTGTTGTTTACCTGCGCATTTGCAGCAGCCTGAACAGACGGTTCAAGAGAAGTTCCGCAGTTTGTGCAGAAAGTTGCACTGTCGTCCAGCGATGCACCGCAGGTGGTACAGAATTTAGACATACATATTTCCTCCCTTTAATGCATTATGCAATCATGCTAAGATAATTCTAACTCAAACCGGACTCTTTGTCAATAGTTTATTTATAATTTTGTCCCATTATAATCAAATAAGCGAGTTGGAGCGGGGCATATTGTTAATATTGCATATTGAGGTGCTATGCTAAAGCACAAAAGCGGCCGCTCTGTAAAGGAGCAGCCGCTTCTGAGAAGTAAAAGAATATGAAATTTGGGAGAGTGCTGTATCAGAACGGGAACTGATTGAAGTACTCGCGGTAGCGGCGGTAGAGGTCTTCCTCTGGCTCTTCCTGAGCGTCGGAGGGCTCATCGACAGCCTCGTCGAGAGTAACTTCAAAGTCCTTGATCTCGCCGTCTCTGTAAACAGAGATCTTGACGGTATCGCCTGCGCGGTAAGCGTTCTTGGCGTTATTGAATTCCTCAAGAGAGGAGATGAGCTTGCCCTCGATGCCGATGATTATATCTCCGACCTTGATGCCGGCCTTTTCGGCAGCGCTGTCAGCATATACCTTTCTTACGAAGAAGCCCTTGGGGATATCATAATACTGGGCATAGACATTGGAGACTGTCTCTCCGCCGACTCCGAGGGTCGGTCTGCCGGTAACATAGCCGTGCTCGATGAGCTCCTTGACTATGGGGATAGCCTCGTCTATCGGGATCGCGAAGCTGAGGCCGTCGCCGACGCTGGCGCTGACTCTGACAGATGTGATACCGACTACCTGGCCGTAAGCGTTTATCAGCGGGCCGCCGGAGTTACCGCCGTTGATGGCGGCATCTGTCTGTATGGTGTTCATAACTCTGTCGTCAACGGTTATGGATCTGTTGACAGCGGAGATGATGCCGGATGTAACGGAATTTGCCAGCTCAAATCCAAGAGGATTTCCGATGACTATTGCCAGCTCGCCGGCTTGCAGCTCGGAAGATTTTCCGAACTCGGCCTTTGTAAGACCAGTCTTGTTGATCTTGAGCACAGCGATATCTGTCTGCTTATCCTGCCCGATGATCTCGGCATCGACTGTAAGATCCTTGCTGTCGGTCTTGCTCTCGTCGGAATAGGAATCCGGCAGGAGGATAGATACCGATTTGGCGTTCTCGATAACATGGGCGTTGGTGATGATATATCCGTCCTCGCTCATTATGATACCTGTGCCGGTAGCCGTCCCCGTAGAAGTCAGGGTAGAGACACCGACTACAGAAGGCGAGACCTTCTTGACGATATCGGGGATCTTCATAGCGTCATCCGGAGAGGCAAGCTGAACGATGGTAGGCATATCGCGCTTGACCGTTTCCTTCTGCCCGCTCTTTTCGGCAGTGTTTTTGTTAGCCGAGGCCAGCTCTGCGCTTCTTGATACAGACGAGGAATCATCCGACTTGCTGACGGTCTTGTCGTCGGTTATCAGCTTATAGCCGATGATAGAGGTCAGGCCAATGGCTGCGGCAGCGAGGATAGCTGCGCAGGCGGTGAGGACCTTTTTGGCTCTGCCGGTCTTTTTTTCCGGGCGGTAAACGACCTCGTTCATGTTCCCGGTGTTATTGTTCATGTTGTCGTAGCTGCGGTAGCCGTACCAGTTCTGCTGCTCATGCTGCTCGGAGCGGGGCTGCTCGCCGTAGCTGTTATATCCGTTGTAGTTTCTGAATTCATCCATTTCTATACGCCTCCGTATGTTATGGTCTATGTTATGCACGGAGCTGTGAGGCTTGGTGCTTTTTTGCTTCTGTTATCAATTATACCCCCGAATGTGATAAAAGTATGATAATCGCCCGAAAAAAATTGAATGTTGATTAAAGAATAAGAGACAGCTT
>CAMNNQ010000091.1 GCA_946545645.1 uncultured Clostridia bacterium
TTAAGGCAACACCGCACGACCCCTGTGCATAAGTATGCGCAACCTCAACTGGCGTTGAGGCACAGATTTTCGTCAGATTGCCTAAATTCGACGCAGGCTTGACACGGCAGATGATGTGCAGAGGCGTTAGCCGCGGGTCGTGCGGTGCTGCCTTAATATATCGGGAGGTATTCTTATGAAAGTTCTGATCATCAGCGGCAGCCCGAGACCGGAGGGCAACACTCAGACAGCTTGCAGGGAAATGGTCTCTGTCTTTGAAGAAGAGGGGATAGAGGCAGAGCTTCTGCGGGTCGGCAGCATGGATATCCGGGGCTGTATCGCCTGCGGAAGATGCGGAGAGCTGGGGAGATGCGTCTTTGACGACATCGTCAACGAGGCTGCCCGGAAATTAGAGGAGGCCGACGGGCTGGTCGTTGCGTCTCCGGTATACTACGCCTCTGCCAATGCGACTCTTATCGCTCTGCTGGACAGGCTGTTTTACAGCTCCCGCTTTGACAAGACGATGAAGGTAGGCGCTTCTGTCGTTGTCGCCAGAAGAGGCGGCTGCTCCGCCACCTTTGACGAGCTGAACAAATACTTCACTATCAGCGGGATGCCCGTTGCATCCAGCAGATACTGGAACAGTGTCCACGGCATGGATAAAGGGGATGCCGCTTTCGATGCCGAAGGCATCTGCACTGTCCGTACCCTTGCGAGGAACATGAGCTTCCTTATGAGATCGATAGCGCTGGGGAAGGAAAAGTTCGGCCTTCCGAAAGCCGAGCCCGCCGCCTGGACACATTTCGTCAGAGAGGATCTCAAGGGCTGACAGGCACACCTGGTTTTCCTCTCCTGCAGTATATCCCTGAAAGACACCATACAGGAATGCACTTCCTCCGCCGATCCGGGGGGAGTGCTTTTTTTGACAGCATCCGGGAGCTGCCCCTCTGTTTTTCCCCGTCGATAAGGGCAGCATACCTCGGTTTTGCACTTTACTTTTCCGCCGGGATGTAGTATAATAAGAGGTGGACTTCATATCACGGCAGCAGAGATCGGAGGAGAGATGCAATGGAATTCTACGAAGCGGTAAACAAAAGAAGGACTGTCCGCGAGTTCGAGCAGGAGGATGTCCCGGAAGAGGTGCTGGAAAGGATAATATCCGCAGCCTTCAAAGCCCCCAGCAACGACCATCTGCGGGACTGGCATTATATCGTCATCAAAGATAAAGCCCGGACTGCGGAGCTGCTCAGCATCATCCCCAAAGGCATATCCGAGGAGGATATGGCAGCGCTGATAAAGGATTGGGCTCTGGACGACCCTCTCCAGCAGGAATGTTACCGCAAGGCTGTGCCGAAGCAGTACAGTATGCTGTTTGATGCAGCGGCGGTCATAGTCCCGCTGTTTTTGCAGAAAACAGATATCCTCCGCCCGGAGAACATCTCTCACCTCAACGGCTTTGCCTCGATCTGGTGCAGCATCGAGAACCTGCTGCTGGCAGCCGCCGCAGAGGGCTATGCCTGCGATCTGAGGATACCTCTCGGAGACGAGAGCGGGCACGCAGGAAAAGTTCTGGGTTTCCCGGAGGAATACACAATGCCCTGCTTTATCGGGATAGGCAGGCCGAAGGAAGGCTCCAGGCTCCCGAAGCAGAAAGAGATAAACATCAAGGAAAGGATACACCGCGACAGATTCTGATCTGCTGCGGGTCCAGGCAATATTCGGAGGAGGCGAGGATATGTCAGATCTTAAAAAGCTGCTGGGGGAGCTCTCGAGGCTCGGCAGGATAGTTACCGCCAGCGAGCTGGGTGCGCCTCAGAAGAGGAGACCCTCCGCTCCGAAGAAAAAAGCTGCTGCCCCGAAGAAGAGCCCGGAGCCCGCTCCGCCGCCCCCTGTACCGGCTGCTCCCGCAGGAAGAAAGCAATCCTCGGCGGAGGATGAATGGGACAGGCAGTTCGCTGCCTTTCTCGATAAGAAGGAAAAGCAGGAAGGCAGGCGGCTCATCAACCCCCTGAAGGAGCAGCAGACCTCGCTGACTCAGGAGCTGCCCAAGCCCGCTCCCGCCCCTGCGCCTGCTCCGAAGCCCGCCGCACCCGCCGACGACTGGGACAGGCAGTTCGCTGCCTTTATGGCCGACAAGGAGAAAAAGCAGCAGGAGGCCCGTGTCGCTAAAATGACGGCTCTGGCTGTCCCGGAGGGGTATAAGAATCCCTTTGCGGGAGACCAGAGAGCCGAGGGGATATTCTGCGCGAGCGCCGAGGAAGCGCTGCCCGTCTGCCTCGACAGGTTGGGATATGTTGATATCGAATTCATCTCTCAGGTCACAGGAAAGGATCTCTGCCAAGTCATCGGAGAGCTGGGGAAAGGCCTCTGCTTCTGCGACCCGGACAAATGGGGAGAATGTTTCTATAAGGGCTGGGTCACAGCCCCGGAATATCTGAGCGGCAATATGATAAAGCGCTACAATTCCGCCAAGGCCGCCGAAAAGAATTACGGCAGCTTCTTTACCGGAAATGTCAGGGCTGTCGAAAAGGCACTGCCGCCGCCGCTGGATGCCAAGGATATATATGTCACCCTCGGCTCGCCCTGGGTGCCGCCGGATGTCATCGACGATTTCATAGCTTATATACTCGGCCCCGCCAACCCCCGCAGATCGCAGAACGCATCACACAAGACCGTCCACGACCCTGTCACAGGCATCTGGGAGATACCCGCCAAGAGCCGCTTCGGTCATTCCTCCCGCTCCCTTTATTACGGGACCCGCAGGATAGGCCCGCTGCAGCTTATGGAAAAGATGCTCAACTGCCGGCAGGTGCAGATCTTCGATACCGAGACCAATTCCCAAGGCAAGGCTGTCCGTGTCCTCAACGAGCAGGAGACAGTAGCGGCGCTGGAATGTGAGAGCAGGCTCCGGGCGGATTTCACAGACTGGCTCTGGAAAGACCCGAGGCGCGGCGAGCGTATGGAAATGATCTTCGAGAACAACTTTTCCTCCCGGAAGAGCCGGGTGTTCGACGGCTCCTTCCTGACCTTCCCGGAAATGGCACCGGAGATATCCCTCTACGATTTCCAGAAGGAGGCTGTGGCGAAGATACTCTTCTCCCCCAACACTCTGCTGGCTCACGAGGTCGGATCCGGAAAGACCTTCATCATGGCTGCGGCGGGGATGAAGCTGCGGCAGCTCGGGCTTTCAAAAAGAAATATGTATGTTGTCCCCAACAGCCTCGTCGGCCAGTGGGAGAGCATTTTCAAACAGCTCTATCCCAAGGCGGATGTCATCACCATCGACCCGCCCTCCTTTACAAAAGAGAAAAAACAGCAGACCCTCAGAGCTGTCATCGACAGGGATTTCGATGCTGTCATCATAGCTTACAGCTGCTTCGACCGCATCCCCCTCTCCGACACCGCCCTCAAAAGGCTGCTGACCCTGGATTACGAAGAGATCGCCCGCAGCATCGCCGTTTCCGGCAGCGAGACCAAAGCGCTGCACCAGAAGCGGATAGCTCTGCTGGGGAGGATAAAGGCTTTGGAGGCCTCGGAAAAGAAAGCCCCGGAGGGGGAGCTCTGCTTTGACGACCTCGCTGTCTCCTCTCTCTATCTCGATGAGGCTCATAACTATAAGAACATACCCATAGATTCCGCAGCACAGCTCATCGGAGTAAATGTCCGGGGCTCTGAAAAGTGCGCCCGTATGCTGGAAAAGGTGCGCTATACCTGCCGGACGGGAAGAGGCGTCGTCTTCGCAACGGGGACTCCCATAACCAACTCCATCTCCGATGCCTATACCATGCAGAGATACCTCCAGTTCGGTGAGCTGAAAGCTCTCGGGCTCCGCAGCTTCGATAGCTGGGTCGGTATGTTCGCTGAGGCCAGGACAGATTTTGAGATAGATGTCGATACCTCCGGCTACCGTATGTGCCGAAGGCTGCGAACCTTCCATAATCTGCCGGAGCTGACCGCCCTGTTCTCGGATGTCGCCCATTACCACAAGACCGACGGCAGGCGGGATATCCCCGACTGCCCCGGGCATGACGACTGCACCGTAGAAAAGAGCGAAGCGCTCTCCCGGTATCTCCGGGAGATCTCCGACCGCGCTGAAAGAGTCCGCGCCGGAGAGGTGGCCGGGAAGGTGGACAATATGCTGAAGATCACCACCGACGGCCGCAAGGCTGCGCTGGATATAAGGCTTGTCGCCCCGGAAGCGGGAGAGCAGCCGAGAAGCAAGGTCCGGTTCTGCGCCGAGAACGTCTATAACGTCTGGGCAGCGGACGAAAAGCAGGAGAACACCCAGCTCGTCTTCTGCGATATCTCGACTCCGAAGG
>CAMNNQ010000092.1 GCA_946545645.1 uncultured Clostridia bacterium
AAAGCGAAGCACACTTCGCTCGCAAGCCTGCGTCGAATTTAGGCAATCTGACGAAAATCTTTGCCTCAACGCCAGTTGAGGCTGCGCATACTGATGCACAGGGGTCGTGCGGTGTTGCATATATTATAAACAGGGAGGAAATAACTATGCCGCCTAAAAACAATACCGCTCAGTCCGTCCGCTCACTCAAGGAAGAAGGGCTGATTAATGGGATCTCAAAGGAAAAATACCGCGATCTGAAAAATAGGGTCGTGACCCGTCACCCGGAGCAGTTCCCGCAGGAGCCGACAGCGCAGGAGATCGACGCCGAATATGACAGTATGTCCGACGATGCGCTTGCACAGAGCTTTGACCGGATGCTGGACGAAAACCCGGTGCTCTGGCAGAAGACCGCCGTGAACGGCAAGAACATCCCCGGCTGGGTGTTCAATACCGGAAACACCGCTCTGCTGAGTGACTTTCTGAATGAACACGGCGAGGTCATGACCTATGAGCAGCAGCATCTTATCAGGAATATCATCCAGTCCACCGGCAAAATGTCAGAGCTGCGTGATGCCGCCGCCAGGAAAATGGAAAAGGGCGATGAGCTCTACCGCCCCGCCGTGCTCACCGCCGGAGAAAACGGCAGCTCCGAGCTTTCAGACGTTCATCAGCTGGAATTCCAGAACACCGGCAACGGCTGCTGGGCCAACTTCTTTCAGATACTTGCATCCGCTAAGGGTATTGATCTGACTCAGAACGATATCAAGAACTACCGCCCCGAAAAAACACAGAATGAAGCCGAAGCCACCGATGCTATGACCAGCGATGCCTATAACGCCGATCAGGAGAATAACGCCTTTGAAATGGGCGACTCTATCCTCGCCTTTATGCCGAACACCATGCTCCGCGAGGTGGAGATCGAACCCTACGGAGAATTCCAGACCTCAGCCGGCGTCTCCAGACAGCAGTTCCTTCAAAGCGCCGTTCAGGAGATAGGCAAGGTCATAAAGCACGCCATAGATGTTGACCGTTCCCCGGTGGGCATCCTTGCGGGAGGACATTATATCACTATCACAAGCATCAGCGGCGACAGGATAAAGTATAAGAACTCCGTCCACCATAAAGGCAACAAAACAGAGCCCGACCGTACATATGAAGACTCACTGACGAACTTCGTCAACACCCTTCTCAATGACCCCAATGCATACAGGGGACTGCAAATGACCTGGATGTCTGATATCAGGCTCTCCAAGGACGGCAAGACCCTTTTCGGCGTACCCAGCGAGTATGTGGAGATGACCCAGGACGGCAGCATCACCCAGCAGCCGGAGCTCATCCGGGACGGCTCAAAGCGCCAGAACGACCAGCCCACTAACCGCATCGGCACCTCAGTGTACCGCTTCGCCGGCAAGGAGGACACCGCCGCCGAGCAGAATTTCCGCAGCCTGATGCAGAATAATACCGTCAGGTACGACAAGGTATATCTGCCGAAAAAGCTCGACGCAGACTATCTCAGAGCTATGGCGGAGAAAAGGACTCTCGAGGAGGAGAACCGCCTGCGCAGCATCGACAGCGAGCAGCTCGGCCTCGACAGAAAGCCTCTTGCAAGCCTTGACGATCTCAAAACCGGCTCCGTCAGGTCTGCTGCCAGACGTTCAGATCAGGAGCTTGCCGAAGCTGAGCGTCAGGCTGACGAGCTGCATAAGCGTCAGGTCGCCCAGAGCCGTATTGACGGGCTCAACGCCGGCTTTGAAAGAGTTATGAAGGGCGAGCATCCCGAGCTCACCAGCCTTGACATCCTTCTGGACCGCTCCCGGCCCCTCGAAACGATACCGGACTATCAGCTCACTCAGGCCGACCGGGCCCTCAGAGCCGCCTTCGGCACCGATTCCGAAGGCCGCGACCTTATGGATATGCAGACGATCCTTGGCTCCTTCACCTATAAAAAGACCCCCGACAGCGCCCCCGTAAATCTGGTGGAGGATGTCCGCAAGAGACTTGTCGATTCCGGCGCCTTCGACGATAAGGATAAGAAACTGACAAACGAATTCGTATATCTGTGCGCCAAGACCGAGCTCATCCGCCAGATGACCGCTCCCGGCGCTGAGCTCAGCTATGAAAACGACGGCCATAAGATCGGAAACATCTTTGCCAAGGCAGCCTTCAGCACTCTCAGCTATGAAGAGCGTATCGCCGGTATATCCGCAGCTTCAAGTCCTGAGGGCAAGCTGATAAATTCACAGCTCCAGCTTCTCAGCATCAATACCGTCGATCCGAAGGGCCTGGAGGGCTCTGTCCTTGAACGGGACAACAGATATTCCGCCGACCTGGCTGCGATCTATGATAAGATCTTCGGCAGGACCGATGCTGATCCCGACAGTATGACCGTTTCCGTTCAGGACGGGAACAAGCCCCCTAAGGATACAAAGCTCGCTGATCTGTATCGGGCGGGTATGGGAGGAAATCAGCCTACCGCCAACAGGAAGAATGAACTGCTCAAGGCAATGGCAGTCACCGCCCTTGCCAACGGAATGACCGTCAGGACCCGCGGCAAGGAGATACCTTCGCTGCATGAAACGGTCTTCGGTGAAAAGTCCCTTAACAGCAAACAGCAGGCCGCCGCTTATGAGCTTATGAGCAGCCGCCATAATTTCTCCGGCACCGCTGTCCGGACTATGAACAACGTCCCTGTGACCTATGACGTTGCCAGGATCACCCAGACCCTTGCCCGTATGACCGCCGATATCGACCGGTGCAGCAACTGGTGGAAAGGCACCTCCGGGCAGTTCACCGCGATGAAGGAGCGTCTCGGAGAGCTGAACAGAATGGTAAGCGTTGACTGGGCGGAAAAGGTAAAGAACGGTCAGCCCGTCACCTTTGATATGATGAACGGGTTCATCGAACAGACCGATGCTCTCAAGCAGTCTATCAAGGGCTATCTCGATCATAAGCTGGGACAGTTCGCCAAGGATCCCTCCCGCAGAGATGACCCGGATTCCTACGAGCAGAAGCGTATCAGGGCCAATATCAGCAATCTCAGAGTCCTGAGCGAGATGACAAAAACAATTGAGCGCGAGGTCCTCGGCGGCATTTCCGGAAAGGCCAGAGAGTTTTTCAGAGATGACCTCAAACTCCTCGAAAACGCCCGGATGCATCTGGATAAGAACGATACCGAGGGCATAAACGCCAACGCCGCCAGGACTGTTGACAGACAGCGCAGCCTGGATGCTCCGTCCTTTGAAAGAGATACCGCGAACGGTACCGAGTCACTAAAGCAGGCCAGAGACAGGATACTCAATAACGTCAGCAGAAGATATGACCGCATCCGGACTTCTGTGCTGATAAAAAATCCCTGGCTGAAAACTGTCGCCCGCAATATCGCCCGCGAGATGTCTCAGGGCAAGCCCGCCGGCACCAATGCCGAGATCAGCAGCATCTACAGCAGCGAGGCCCGCCGCGTAAGGGCCTCAGTTCCCGCTAAGGATCAGGATCAGTACGCAGCGGATTCCTACTCCCTCCGCCTGCTGGCACCGGATAAGGAGACCCTGCTGAAAAACAGCTTCAAAAACGCCGGTCCTGTCCCCTCCACTGATGAGGACGCCGTAAAGAATATCGACGCCCTCTTCGGCTTCGACCCTCAGGCAAATGCCGCCGGTCTCTCTGACGAGGAGAAGAAGATCTTCAAGGATGCAGGCCATGATTTCAAGGCCGTGTACCGGGGCAAGAACGCCGCAGAACTCCCACTTTCGGAAAAGGATTTTGCCGCCCTTGCCTTCGCCGGCTCCAGGACCCAGTCATCCTTCGACCTGAATACCGTCAGCGGCTCAAAGTACAACAACGGCATCTCAGACAGCGCCGCAAGGCTCCGGGAAGCGGACAGCTATACCTATCTTATCGGCCCCGGAAAGCCCGGCTCAGACTATCTTCCCAGCATCCAGAACGGCCGGATGACTGCCGCTCAGGCCATGAAAGCCTATGAGCAGGGAGATATCCAGCCCCTCGCAAAGCTCATCGCCTTCGGCATCAAGGATGCGGTCATATGCTGTGACGGCACCCCCTCTGCGAAATGCGTTGCCGCCGGTGAGATCACCAAGCGTCTCTGCAATATGCTGGAGCGCGACAACAAGCTGAAAGCCGCCGCGATGCGCGAAGGCCTTACCAAGACAGATCTCTCCGCTGCCGACAGCTTTATCGCCTGCGGAATGATCCACAGGAAAGCAGAATATGCATCTCGGCTTTGGAGCAGCAGACCCGACCTTGCTGAAAACGATAAGCTGAGACAGCAGCTTGCCGCAGATATCTACACCGCACATATGCTCGAAGACCAATACAAGGATGCCTGCAGGAAGCAGTCCGGACGTGCCAGACCCAAAAATCCCGTCTTTGAAAAGATAGGTCAGCCCGGTGCCTATGAGGAGATCAGGGCCAATACCCTGAAAATGATAGAGGAGACCGAGCTGGGAGCCATCAAGGATCATAACTCCTACATCGCAGCTGAAAATCTCATCCGTGTCCCGAAGAAGGATACCGGCATCTCCTCCACCTTCCGCCTCATCACCGAGTATCAGAAACAGCCCAGGGATGCCGCCAAGGGAGGACGCCGCGAGATCAAGTACCTCAAGCCAAACGGCAGCCTCACCGAAAAGCCGGCAAAGAAGACCTCCGCCAAGAAAGTCCCCTCCGGCAGCGCAGCCGCGAAAAAGTCACCCACCGTCAAACAGAAATGATACCCTCACAGACCGCCGCACCGAAAACGGCGGTCTGTTTTTATTTGGTGACTATCCCGCCGACACACCGTACATATCCCGTAAACACAGCTTCAGTCTGATTGCCGTAAATGCCTGAATAAGGTATATGAAAATGTTGTGATAAAGGGATAACCTTTTTTATTCTGATATGTATTGATGCAAACGACAAATCACCTTACTGTCTGCGGGGATCCTTGGGGAAGGGGCTGTTGCACGAACGGTTTTAGGCGCATTATTCATAAAGGCAACGCCGCACGACCCCTGTGCATCAGTATGCGCAACCTCAACTGGCGTTGAGGCACAGATTTTCGTCAGATTGCCTAAATTCGACGCAGGCTTG
>CAMNNQ010000093.1 GCA_946545645.1 uncultured Clostridia bacterium
TGCGTAAAGCGAAGTGAACTTCGCTTGCAAGCCTGCGTCGAATTTAGGCAATCTGACGAAAATCTGGACGGCGCATCTGATGCACAGGGGTCGTGCGGTGTTACCTTAAATAATTATAATACCTTAACTTAAAAACAACTTTAAGGCGGCAAAACAGGCAGCGGAGCTTTTCTGCTAGGCTATCATGTGGATATCGAAGATCATCATTGCTATATTGAAGAACACGAGGGTCGAGCAGGTATCGACGATGGTTGAGATCAGCGGTGCCGCCATGAGCGCCGGGTCGAGATGCAGCTTCTTTGCTGCCATAGGCAGCATACAGCCGATCAGCTTGGACATTATAACAGTAGCGATTATCGCCAGGCTGACAGTTATCGCCAATCGCAGGGGGTCGTCTATCTGGTTTTTGGAGATATAGGCGTAAGTGATATAGATCCTTATGCCGTTTACGATGGCGAGTATCACGCTGACTATCAGTGCTATTCGGAATTCTTTGAATACTACCTTGAAGAAATCCCGCAGTTTTATCTCTCCGAGAGACATCCCGCGGATTATCATAGTCGAGGTCTGGCTGCCGCAGTTTCCGCCTGTTCCCGTAAGCATCGGGATAAAGGAGACCAGCAGGGGAACAGCCGCAAAGGCGGCTTCATATCTTGTGATGATCGTGCCTGTCAGGGTCGCTGAGAGCATCAGCACCAGCAGCCAGGCGATACGGTTCCTTGCGTGCTTGAATACAGAGGTCTTGAAGTAGCTGTCCTCGATGGGCGCCATACCTGCCATATGGGAGAAGTCCTCGGTGTTCTCGTCCTGCATAACGTCCATAGCGTCGTCGAAGGTAACGATACCGACTATTCTCTGTTCCTTATCGACAACGGGCAGAGCGAGGAAGTCATATTTCTCGAACTGCTTTGCCACCAGCTCCTTATCCTCCAGAGTATCGACAGTTATTACATTGGTCTGCATTATATCCTCGATGATATCGTCGTCGTCGCTGGTAAGGATATCCAGCACAGAGAGGACACCGATCAGCCTTCTGCTCTCGGTGACATACAGAGTATAAACTGTTTCCTTGACAAAGCCCACCTGCCTGATCTTTTCGAGAGCCTCCCTGACTGTCATAGTCTTGTTAAGGTAGACATACTCGGTCGTCATTATCGAGCCGGCGGAATCCTTGGGATATTTGAGTATCTGGTTTATCTGTTCTCTTGTCCCCTTATCTGTGCTTTTGAGGATACGCGAGACGACATTTGCGGGCATCTCTTCGATCATATCGACGGTATCGTCGATGAACAGGTCGTTTATGACCTCTTCCAGTTCCTTATCCGTAAAGGAGTTTATGAGAAGCTCCTGCATATCAGGCTCCATATAAGAAAAGACATCTGCTGCGGCATCCTTCGGCAGCAGCCGGAACAGGACAGGCAGATCCTTTTTGTCCAGCTCTTCGTTATCATGGAATTTCCCGAAGAGGTCAGCTATATCGGCCTCGTTCATATCCTCGAATACATCCTTGATAGCTTTGAAATTCCGTTGTTCAAGGAGCTCGATCATATTATCGTAGAGCATATCATCCCTCCCGGGCTAGAGATAAGGGCATCCGCCCCCGGATCAGATCAGTGTTTGGTATACCATTCCCTTAGAACAGCCTCGGCCTTTTTGCCGTAGACGGTGAAATCGCGGTTCTCGTGAGCCTTTTCTTCCGGAGGCAGCTTGGCCTTCCAATCCCACCAGAAATAGCCGGCGAACCATTCCGTATCCCAGCTTACAGCCATAGCAGAGCTGTAGAAATCTGCCTGCTCCTGTTCATCGGAGGGCTGTTCGGGCCGGTTGTGGAAATCCCAGGGGTAACGCGAGCAGCCGTGCTCGTTCCGGACGCCGATCTCTGCGAACATAACGGGCTTCTGATATTTTTCATGGCAGCGCCTTACTGCCTCGAAGTGGTATTTCCAGGCTTTGTTCATTGTTTCGAGGCTGTTGTCGTCGGGTGTTGAGACAGGGTAATAGGCGGAGATGCCGATAATATCGACAGCTCCCAGCCAATCGAAGCGCAGCTCATCTCCGTGATTGATATTGTGCATCACAAGCCCGGAATACACTTCTCTGACCTTCCCGATCATTTCAAGGCAGCGCTTGCCGTTCTTATCCATTCCGGCCATCTCGCAGCCTGTGCAGAGCATTTCGCAGCCCAGCCTTTCGGCCAGCTTTGCATAATGGAGCATAAAGCGTGTATAGCTCTCGAACCAGCGGTCGAGGTAAAAACTGTTTTCGTGGGGGAAATCTATCCTTGCTCTCCAGGAGCGGTCGAGGCAGTCCACCATAGGCTTCAGGCAAACTTTGAGCCCGAGGCTGCGGGCTTTATTGACAGCGAAGATAACATCCTCGTCGGTCTGGGTCCTGCCGAACATAGAAAATACGTTCAGCGAATAGAATGATTCCTGGAAGCAGTTGACCGGGATACATATCCAGTCCAGCCCGTCTGAGGCCAGTCTTTCCATCGAGCTTTCGGCTTCGGGAGTCTGAAAAGTTCCGCTGCCGGAGAAAAAGCCCCAGGTATAACCTTTGCAGAACAGTTTATTCATAGCTTCATCTCCTTGTTTCGGGTCTTAGTATGTCAGTCCGGTATTTTCTTATAGATCTGTATCAGGAAACCGCATTCTGTCGTCAGCGGGGCGCAGCTTTTCAGCCTTTCTGCTGCATCGGCAGAGGTCTTGTAGTAGTATGGGGTCATAGCGAAGAGAGCCCCGACCTCCCGGGGAGTTTCCAGAGTTATGCTGTATTCCAGCCGCTCCTCCGAGACCAGCCCGAAGCTCCGCAGAGAGTAGCGGTTCGGTTTATTCTCGTACGGGTCGTCATAGAGCAGCTCCTTGAGGCCGAAGAGATGTCTTTCCGTGGGGGAGATGACGATGAGCTTGCCGGAGGGTTTGAGGACTCTGGCGTATTCATCGTTCGTTACCGGAGCGAAAGTGGACACGACAGCATCGGCAGAGCCTTTACGGAAGGGCAGCGAAAAGGACGAGGCGACGGCGAAGCTGAGATTTGCCGCGCCGGCCAGCTTTTTTCTCGAAGCTGCGTGTGCGATCCCGCTTTTGGAGATATCTATCCCGCAGACCGAAGCCTGCGGCAGCCTCCCGGCGTATTTAACGGTATAATATCCCTCGCCGCAGCCGCTGTCGATGATAAAGGGCTCTCTTATCCCTTCCAGTGCTGCCGCCAGAGTTTCGGCGGCTTTATCGGCAAGAGGGGAGTAATGCCCGGTATCGAGGAACTCGCTGCGCGAGCGGATCATCATCGGGTCGTCGCCGGATCTGCTTGGGTTGTGCCCTTTGGTCAGCAGCAGGTTGACATAACCCTTGGCGGCGATATCGAAGCTGTGCCTGTTCCGGCAGACATAGGCGCTCTGCCCGGCTTTCAGCTTTTCTCCGCATACAGGACAGATATACATCAGCTCTCGCTCCTCCCGGTATCCTCACGGCAGGCTGCGAATACGAAGATCAGCCAGCCGAGACCGATAACAGTCGAGACGGCAACTTCTGCCGCCGCGCCGGTTTTTATCACGAATTCACAGAGCAGCACAGCGGCCGCATTTACAGCAGTTGCAGCCAGCAGCGAAACTGCCAGCTTTTTGATGCGAAATCTCATCTTTGCCTCCGGTCCTTATTGTGCAGACTCTTTTTCCTTATCGCTGGAAAGTGCATGGAGAAGGTGCTGTTCGGCGGTCTTATCGTCCGGCCGGACGATGAAGCTCACCGCCTGCTTATGGTTCTTTATCTCGACTACCTTATGGGAGCCGCCGGATTCTCCGTCCAGCGCCCAGGCGATGTCTGCGGCGGATGTGATCTTCAGATAGGATGTTTTGAAGGTTACAAAATCCTTCTCGGTAAGATTGCTTGTCGCTGCCTCGCGGATAAGGCGCTGCACAGCGATAGCGCCCTGTGGCGTTTTCGCAAGCGTTACCTCGAAGAGGCCGTCGTCAAAGCACACATTGTTGGAGATCAGCTTACGCATACCTCCGATGGATGTTGAGTTGGAAACTATCCCGACGATGAAGTTGCCCTCGATGGTGCCCTTGTCATATTCCAGCTTGATGTTATAGCCGGTGTAGAAGGGGAAACGCTTGATGCCTTCAGCGATATAAGCCATGTGCCCGAAACGGTTTTTGGAGACCTGTGATGTTTCGTAGGATACATCGGCAAAGGCTCCGAATGCTGCAACATAGACATAGTATTCGCCGTTGAATTCACCGATGTCGTAATCGAAGGTTACGCCCTCGACTATCGCCTTGGCGGCTTCCTTCATCTTCTTGGGTATGGACATACTTGATGCGAAATCGTTGGTGGAGCCGGCGGGTATGTAGCCAAGAGGGATCTTGATCCCGAGCTGCATCAGTGCTTTTACCGCCTCGCTGAGAGTCCCGTCGCCTCCGGAAACAGCAATGACATCGTATCTGCTGCCGTCTGCGATTATCTTTCTCATGCCGTCGCGCTTGGCCTGGGTCGGGTAAGCAGTGACCTCATAGCCGCCGGCGGTAAAAATGTTTATGATATCGTAAAGGTGGCTTTTTATCAAGCCTTTTCCGGAGTAGGGGTTATACACAAATAGCAGTTTCTTCATGATGATCTCTCCTGTCTTTTTTACGGCTTTTTACTATATCTATGCCGGATCTCAGGTAATAACAATACCTAAATAACATTATATCACACAGCGGATAAAAAATCAACACTTTTTTACACTCCCTGTACTGTGCGCCGCCTGCGGGACTATGTAGAATATCGACAGAAAGTTGCGGGAAAAAGCTCTGGCTTTTGGCTTTACAATCGGCGCAAAATATGGTATCATTATTTTGGGTCTGTCAAAGTCTGAAAGCAGGGGGGCGGTGTTTTTGAAAAGCATATTTTTCAGCTTCACAAAAGAGCTGGTGCTCTCCTTCTGGAGCGCCGTCGCTTTTGTCTCGGTCTACTATCTCGTTACCGACAAGCCGCTTGTTACTATCGACGCGATAAAGCTGGGCTGCTTTGTTATGATGGCCCTGCTTATCATAAGTATGATCGTCTCGTTTATACTGATACACCGTATCAGAAAGGAGGATGCCCGTATCTCCCGGATACTTTCGGAAGAGGGCGTCACTCCTGAAGTCCTCAGATATTCGCTCCGCAAAGTCGAGAGTGCCGAGGACAGATACGAAAAGGCCGAAGCTCAGCTCGCGCTGGCATCATGCCTCAGCGAGGGGGGCTATTACGACCGCTGCTTTGAGACTCTGGCAGAGATCAGCTTTGCCGACCTCTCCGAAACTGCCCGGGAGGAGTATTTCAATATCTATGTATACACCAATCTCTTTCTCGGAGACCTGACCGCCGCTCAGGAGATCTATGAGCGGACATATATGTTCTTCGACCGTGCAAAGCAAAGGCGCCGGCCTATGGCTGTGCTGCATACGCTGGGAGTCCTGGAATACGCAAAGGCTAATTATATCCTTGCGGAGAGCTATTTCCTGCAAGCCAAAGCCGCCGCCAACGACAGGATGTCTCTCTGCGAGTGCGAGATGTTTCTTTCGCTCTGCTATATGAACACCAACCGCCCTGAAAAAGCGGTCAGCGCTGCCAAAGAAGCTGCTGCTCTTTCAAGCACAGTCTATCAGCGGCGATACATCGAAGGCCTCCGCAGATCATTATTGCTCCGCATCGGGGGCTGTGAGCGTGCATAAAATTAAATGGAATATAACGCGAACTTAAAAAAGGAGACAGAGATATGAAGAAGTATTTGATAATGATCCTGATTTCGATGGTGCCTCTCATCGAGCTGAGAGGTGCGGTGCCTGTCGGGATAGCCAGCGGGATAAAATGGTATGTGGCGCTGCCGATCTGTATGGTTGCAAATATGCTGCCTGTCCCGGTCATTTTCTTCTTTGCAAGGAAGGTGCTGGTCTGGGGCGCAGATAAAAAATATATCGGCAGATTCTTTACATTCTGCCTTGAAAAGGGCGAAAAGGGCGGCGAGAAGCTCCAGGCCAAAGCAGGAAAAGGAATATATGTCGCGCTTCTGCTCTTCGTCGGGATACCTCTTCCCGGGACAGGAGCATGGACAGGCACCCTTGCGGCAAGTATGCTTGATCTCGATTTCAAAAAGAGCATAGCCGCTGTAATGCTGGGAGTCCTGCTGGCAGGAGTGATAATGACAGTCCTCTCGCAGCTCGGCCTGATGGCATTGACCTGATGCAGGGGTAAAACGAACAAGACCGAAAAGCCGTATATCGCTCTCCGACCGGAGGGACAGATATACGGCTTTTGTCGCCTGTATAAAAAAGAAACGCAGGAATTTTGGTAAAAATGACTATTGTTATTAAAATGTTAATGCTGTATAATTAAAAATGGAGTACTCTTTGAAAGGAGATGAGAGCCGTGAAAAAAACAAGACAGCTCAGCGCCGTTAAGTATTCCCGCATTTCGATGCCGGTAACATTAGTCCTGCTGGATCTCTGTTTCCTTGCGGCGCACGTCTTCTTCCTGATATTCTTCAGGATACAGGGCGTTCCGGAGATGTTCTGTTTCAATTTTTTCAGTATCGCCGTCTATGCCGGGATGCTGCCCTGTATCGTAAAGGCTCCCGATCATGTCCTGCTCTTTTCAACTGTAACGATGCTGGAGGTCCTTGCCCACGCCGGCGCTGCGACACTTTTCATCGGCTGGCCTTCCGGATTTCCTCTTTTCATAATCTGCTGCGCACCCTTCCCCTTCTTCCTGCCCTATAAGCGGGATATAGTCGCATATCTGGCCGAGCTGCTGATAATGGCGGAATTCATCGCGCTGCGTATCATCACCGCTTCCGCAGACGGAGTTGTTTATACCGACCTCCCCGACAGCACTCTCAGAAGGCTGTTTATGTATAACGGTATAGTCAGTTTCTGGATGATAATCGTCTTCTCGACCATATATAAGCGCTCCAAGCAGTTCGACCGCCTGAAGCTCAAAGCCAAGAACGAATCCCTGAGTATGCTGGCTAAGATCGACCCTCTTTCCCAGCTCTTCAACCGGCGGGCTATGGTGGATTTCTTAAAGCAGATCGAGCAGCACGCCAAGGAATCGGGCGTTGAGTATGCCCTCGCTATGGCAGACCTTGACGATTTCAAGCACGTAAACGATACCTACGGGCATTCCGCCGGAGATACTGTCATCACTGCGATCGCAGGGATAATGACAGAAGAAGTCCCCTCAGAGGGATATGTCTGCCGCTGGGGCGGTGAGGAGCTGCTCTTCGCTGTGCCGGAGGCCGGAGCAGATAAGGGCAGAGAGATCGCAGAGCGTATAAGAAAGCGCCTCTCGGAGCGGAGCTTCACTTCCGCAGAGGGAGAGGAGTTCTCGGTGACTATAACCTTCGGTGTCTGCGGCTGCGACGGCAGCATCCCCTATGAGCGCTATCTCAGTATCGCAGATAAGTATCTCTATTACGGCAAAAAGCTGGGCAAGAACAGAGTGGTCTGTGAGAGCGATTATCTGCCGGAGGAATGAAGCAGCTTCGGTCAGAGCCCGGTAATGACTGCTGAATAACCGATACAGGCAAAAAGCCGTATATCCCCGCTGGACGGAAGGATATACGGCTTTGATATTATTGCTCTTGTCGCTGTTTCTCGCCGCTCTCTCTGGCGCTGACTCTTTTGTCCCGCTCGCGCTTGGAGAAGATGCAGCCGCAGTAATCCTGCCTGTAAAGGCCGTATTGCTTTGAGAGCTCGATGGAGCGCTTGTAGCCGCCCCGCTTTTTCAGGTCGCAGGGGAGTGCGGCGACCTTGTAGACCTCCGAGAGCCCGGAAGCGATCTCTCCCAGCTTTTCTGCGTTCTTGTAAGGGGAGATCGAAAGAGTCGTGGCGAAATAGTCGAAGCAAAGCTCCGCTGCGAGAGCTGCCGTTTTTTCCAGCCGCAGACGGTAGCAGGCAAAGCAGCGCTCTCCGCCCTCCGGGATATTCTCCAGCCCTTTGATGCAGTCGTAGAATTCCTGCGGGATATATTCCGGGACTATAAGGGAGACAGAGTTTTCCAGAGGCATTTCCGAGATCAGCCGCCTGAGCTCTTCCGCACGGTGGGTGAATTCTTCCTCCGGAGTTATGTTGGGATTATAGTAAAAGACAGTTATCTCAAAATGTTTGGAGAGATATTCCAGCGTGTATGAGGAGCAGGGGGCGCAGCAGGCGTGCAGCAGCAGTCTGGGAGTCCTGCCCTCTGCTGCCAGCTTTTCAAGCTCGCGGTCAAGCAAGAGCTGATAATTGATCTTCTGCATCATTTTTCCTCCTCTTCCTTTACCCCGCTGAGGCCTTGCAGGATTATTGCTGCGAGGATCAGAGCTATACCTATCAGTTTCAGGATATCCCTGCTCTCACCGAAGGCAGCTATACCCAGAACAGTTCCGACCATCGGCTCCACCGCGACAAGTATGGCAGCTCTGCCGGATTCCATATCCGAGAGCCCGGCGGTGTAGAGAAAATAGGGCAGCACAGTGCAGACTATCCCGATCCCCAGGCACCATAATATCAAAGAGGGGTGCTCTGCGACGGTCTTTACCGTACCGGCAGGATCTCCGACCGGGAGAGAGCCTATGAGCCCGAAAATGAATGTCCAGGCAGTTACCGTCATAGAGCCGTATCGCCTTAGAGCGAACCTTCCGAAGATGGTATAGAGCCCGTAGAAAAAGCCGGAAGCGAGGCCTGTCGCCAGAGTCAGCGGAGTCAGCCCGGAGCTGCCGGACAGCCCGGCCACAAGGATACATCCTGCGAATGTCATGGCAAGGGATATCAGCTTTCCGGGAGTTATCTTCTCCTTGAAGATCAGGGCCGAAAGCAGCATTATGAACACAGGCGAAGTGTAAAGCAGGATCACCGCGACAGAGGCCTGAGCGTGTATCATAGTATAGAAATAGCAGATATTGAAGAGCACGACACTGACAATGCCTGTTCCGACAAAGAGCAGGCAATCCTTCGGCCTTATCCTTAGGCTGCGCCTGTCAGCCAGCGCGACGGCTGCTGTAAAGCAGGGGGCGGCGACAAGCATCCTGATAAGTGAGATCTGCATAGCGCTCAGGCCTGATGCGGAGAGCTTCCTTATGAATATCCCGATAATGCCCCATAGCGCTCCCGCCGAGATGACAGAGAGCACGGCGATATTCTTTTTCATGACTCTCTTCCTCCTGAGCGGTCAAAAGCCGAAGCATAGGTCGCTTCGGCTTTTAGTTTACTGCTGCATACAGTTTGAATACAGTATCTCGGATCCGCCGTCGGGAGTAACGCCTTTGGCGGCAAAAAGCTCGCTTACGGTGACAAAGCTGAAGCCGCGTTCTCTGAGCGCGGGGATGATGGTATCCAGAGCCTCGACGGTCTTGTCGTTGAATTCCGAGTCATGCAAAAGGATTATATCGCCGTCCTCAGCCTGTGCGAGGACTCTGTCTGCACGCTCCTTTGCGGAGACACTCTCCTCCCAGTCGTTGCAGCCCTTTCCGCAGATGAAGGGCAGGTCTGTCGCTTTATACATCTCGCTGCTGACAGCTATATAAGGCGGCCTGAAAAACTTTGGCTTCTCTCCGACATACTCTTCGATCAGCTTTGAGGTGTAGTCCAGCTCGCTTTTTATATCTTCCTCGTCCATCTTGTTCATATAGGAATGGGTCTTGGAATGATTGTTGATCTCACAGCCCATATTGTGGGCGCGGATCATCATCCCGGCGGTATCCTCGTCGATATTGTCTCCGATAACGAAGAAGGAGGCCTTGATCCCGTATTTTTCGAGAACATCCAGCACCTTCGGAGTGCAGGTCGTATTGGGCCCGTCGTCGAAGGTCAGCGCGATGATCTTTCCCTCAGCAGGCAAAGCCTCCGGCTCTGCAGCAGATGCCGGGGTATCTGTCTGCGAAAGGATATAGGGCTCCGGGGTGCTTATTTTACGGAGAGGCTCGCTCTGATCGTCGGAAGAGCAGCCTGAAAGAAAAGCAGCCATAATGATACCTCCTGCTGCCAGGAGACCTGAGAAAGAGCGGAGCTTCATCAGTCCTCTTCCTCGTCCTCCGGCATATTGCCCCAGTTGTGAAATACATTCTGGACGTCGTCGTTATCCTCGAGATGCTCCAGCAGGAGCCCCATTTTTCTGATAGCGTCCTCGTCCTCAAGATTAGTATAGGTCGAGGGGATCTTTTCGGCTTCGGCGGAAAGGACAGCATAGCCCATCTTCTCCAGTGCCTCTCTTACAGAGCCTACCGAGTTGGGGTCGCAGCTTATCTCGACTACATCGTCCTCGACATTGAAGTCGTCAGCGCCTGCTTCCATGCAGTCTTCCATCAGCTTGTCTTCGTCAGCGCCGTTATTTTCGAGGATGACAGTTCCTCTGTCGCTGAACATAAAGGATACGCAGCCGCTGGTGCCGAGATTACCGCCGAACTTATCGAAGTAATGGCGGATATCTCCTGCGGTACGGTTCTTGTTGTCGGTAAGACATTCTACGATAACGGCAACACCGCTGGGGCCGTAGCCTTCGTATACCATATCCTCGTAGTTGTTCTTCTCGCCGTCTCCGGCAGCCTTCTTGATTATTCTGTCGATATTGTCATTGGGGACATTATTTGCCTTAGCCTTAGCGATAAGATCGCGGAGCTTGGCGTTATTGGCGGGGTCGGGGCCGCCCTCTTTTACAACGACAGCCATCTCGCGGCCGATCTTGGTGAATATCTTGGCCTTGGCGCTGTCTGTTGCCTCTTTCTTGCGCTTGATGTTTGCCCATTTTGAATGTCCGGACATAAGTACACTCTCCTTAAAATATTTGTCATATCGGTCGATAAATCTAACTTTATAATTATACTACAAAAGCAGGAATAAGTCAAGGGGGGCAGAGCAGCTCCCGAAGGCCCGGCGGGCAGGGTAGAAAAAAATCATATTTTGCTTCAAGGGGCAGCGTATATGCTTGACTTTGCAGGCTTCTTGTGTTAATATATTATCATAAGAAGGCTGCGGCCGTTTTTCCCCCGCGCCTGGCGGCGCAAATATAACAAAGGAGGAAAGCAAAATGCAAGACTTGAAAGCCTATTCCGTACACATGGGAAAGGCAAAATGCGCGGTCGATCTCGGAGACGGCTCCGAGCGCGGCGAGTATGTCGATCAGGATTATATCCTGCATAAGCTGGGCAGACCGCACAGAAGCATCTCCCTGATGTACTGTTACTATCCCCTCGATGAGCAGTTCCCCGCAAGGATATCCGAAGCTATGAAAGACGCAAAGGTATCCTTCCAGTGGGATTATCCCTATGACGATTATTTCACCTACAAGGGCGGCCTCATAGGTGATACTCAGGGGGAGCCTTTCTGCTATATGCGCGATATCCGCCGGCACGGGCAGGATGTTACTCTTACCCTGACTATCGACCCGAAGGTATCCGACGATCATCTTATCGCTATCGCCAAAGATCTGAGGCCTTTCGGAAGGCTCCTGCTCAGGATCAATCATGAAGCGACAGGCAACTGGTTCTCCTTCAATAAGCGTGCCGGCTATCAGGAAGTCGCGGATTTCTACTGCCGCTTCAACAGGATCATCCATGAGTATGCCCCGAATGTCTCAACTATCCTCTGCATCGGCGGTATCGAAGACCTTAAAGCTACGGAGATCATAATGGAAAAGGAATTCTCTCAGGCTGTCAAGGAGACCGATATCTGGTCGGTAGACAAGTATATGGCTCTCCACTGGGGCTGGCCCTATGATGTTGCTACAAAGGATCAGGAGCCGCGCAGCTTCAGCCGCAGCAAGGTGGCCGATACCTATGCCCTGACAAAAATGAGCTATCGCCGCTTCAAGGAGATCAACGGAGGAGTGTCCAAGCCGATGGTAATGAGCGAGTTCAATGCCGACGGCGATGTTACCGGCCCCTACGATCAGGCCGAGATGGTCAGGACTTTCTGCGATCTGCTGAAATACGACACGGAAGAATGGTTCTCCGGATTCACCTTCTACCAGTTCCGGGACAGAGGCAGGCTCGGCCTTGAGATCGAAGACCCGAACAATCAGAATGTCGGAGTAGAGCAGCCTGTTATGAAGACATATAAGGAGATCATCCACGACGATTTCTTCAAGCCTGCGATGACTGTCGGAGACGAGCTCAGCTTCCCCGTCAAGCTCCGCTGGGGCGGCTCAGAAGATGCTGAGGGCATTGAGATCCCCCTGCACTTTGAAGCCCCTCCGCATTTCTGCGAGCTGACCTTCGAGGACGATTCCAACCTTATGATCGAGATCAACGGCAAATGGTTCTATAAGTCGCCTAAGGCCAGGACTATAGACCTTATGAGCGCCTTCTTTGAGAAGCCCATTGAGGGCGAGGAGGAGCTGACTCTCCGCATCTTCGCACCTCCGGCCTCAGGCGAGAACGATCTCTCTCTTGAGGACGGCCTTACCAATGCTTACCAGACTATCGAAAAGCTCCCGAAGCTCAGAGTCGAGTATGAGCCGGTCATAGGCTGAAAGCTCTGACGATACGGTGCTGCCTGCAGCGCGGAAAATCAAAGATCAAAGCCCGAAGGCGGCTGTCGGCTGCCTTCGGGCTTCTTGTTTGCGGTATTATTTATCCTTCTCCCAGATCAGGGCGAAGAGCTCTCTGATGCGCTCTGTTTTTCCTGCAAGATGCAGGTATCCGAAAAGGCACTCCAGCCCTGTCGCAGCGCGGTATTGGGCGACAGTTGAATGTTTCGGTGCGGTGATGCCTCCGGCGTTGCGCCCTCTGCGGAGGATATCCAGCTCCTCTTCGGTAAAGGCTTCCTTATCTGTCAGCTTCAGGACTGCATCTGCCTGATATTCGGCGCAGACCCTTTTGATAGCGAGGTCGTGCAGCTTGCGGGCGGGCATATTCGCATCCAGCAGCAGCCTTTCACGGACGAGCTGCTCGTACACAGCATCTCCCATAAAAGCAAGAGCCAGAGGGGAGTACTGATTTATTTCTCTTTCTGTCATAAATATCCTCTCAGTTCATGAACTCGAACTCAAAATCAAAGATCGAGACAGTATCTCCCTCGTTGATGCCCATTTCCTCCAGCTTGTCGATTATGCCGCTGGAGCGCAGGACTCTCTGGAAGTATTGCAGCGAAGAATAGTCGTCCATATTTACCGAGCGGAGGATATCCCAGAGCCAGTCGGCCTCGACGAAATAGATCCCGTCCTCGACGGTGACATTGAAATCGCGGCGGCTGTTCAGCTTTTCGTCCAGCTCCTCACGGGTAAGAGGCTGAGCTTCAAATCTCTTGACTGGCGGCAGCTCGGAGAGCCGGCTCCATATCCCGTATACCAGCTCCCGGGTACCCTTTTTGGTAGCGGCGGAGATCTCATAGAAGAGATAGCCCTGCTCCTCGACATATTCCCGGAGAGTTCTGATCTGTTCTTCTGTTGCCATATCGGATTTATTAGCTGCGACGATCTGCGGGGCATCGGCAAGCTCCTGAGAGAAGCTGCGGAGCTCCTTGTTTATCGCTTCAAAATCTGCTACAGGGTCGCGCCCCTCGATGCCTGAAACATCGACAACGTGTACGATCAGCCGGCAGCGCTCGACGTGTCTGAGAAACTCGTGCCCGAGCCCGACACCTTCTGAGGCGCCCTCGATAAGGCCGGGGATATCTGCCATTACGAAGCTCTTGCCGTCTTCGATCTTTACGACACCGAGAACAGGTGTCAGGGTAGTGAAGTGATAGTTGGCGATCTTCGGCTTAGCTGCCGAGACTACTGAGATCAGTGTTGATTTCCCGACATTCGGGAACCCGACGAGCCCGACATCCGCGATGAGCTTGAGCTCCAGCTTGATCTCATATTCATCGCCCTTGAAGCCCGGCTTTGCAAAGCGGGGGATCTGGCGGGTCGAGGTTGCAAAATGAGCGTTGCCCCTGCCGCCTCTGCCGCCCTTAGCGATGACAGTCGGCTCGTCGCCGGACATATCGGCCAGTATCCTTCCTGTTGAGAGCTCTCTTACGACAGTACCTCTGGGAACAGAGATGATCAGATCGGGAGCGCTTCGCCCTGAGCAATTCTTGCTGGAGCCGTCCTGACCTTTTTCTGCGACATACTTCCTTTTATATCTGAAATCTATAAGATTTGAGATATTGTCATCGACCTTAAAGACTATATCTCCGCCTTTGCCTCCGTCGCCTCCGTCGGGGCCGCCTGCGGCAACATACTTTTCCCTATGGAATGAGACGCATCCGTCTCCGCCGTCACCGGCTTTGATATATATTTTTGCTTCATCAACAAACAATTCCCTCATCTCCTTTTTTTAACGCCGAAACGCGTCGCTCCCGATGGTCGCTAGCTGTCGTTTGTTTGTCGTCATTACGCCCTGCGACGCTGCCGATAGGTTCGGCATCGCCTTTCCTTTAGAGGGGCGTTTTTTAGCGCCGAAACGCGGCACTCCCGTTGGTCGCTTGCTGTCGTTTGTTTGTCGTCGTTACGCCCTGCGACGCTGCCGATAGGTTCGGCGTCGCCATTCCTTTAGAGGGGCGGGACGTTGTTGTGGCGGGGTCACATAACAAGTACTGCACCGTACAAAGCGGGCAACATTGCGCCAATCCAAGGGCGCGCCAGCCCTTGGCAGGGGGTCAAGGGGGACAGCGTCCCCTTTGCAGAGCACGAGA
>CAMNNQ010000094.1 GCA_946545645.1 uncultured Clostridia bacterium
GAGAACCCGAGATACGAGCCGCTTGTCTATCTTAAGGAGGAACTCGAACAGATACGCATTCTCGGCCGGGCGGTATATTTTATGAGTGCGCTGTAATTATTTGGAGGTATAACTATGGGTATTTTCGGCAGGAAGAAAAGCGAGCATGAAAAATACATCGAGTGGTACTATCAGACGTACGGAGAGTACCCTCAGGGTCCGGACACGTCGGGGCAGCCATATCAGAATACTGCGCCGAACGGCTATCAGAACGTGCAGCCTCAGCAGCCTCAATACGATCAGATGCAAAGGCAGTATGCTTATATGAATTATGCGCCTCAGCCGATGCCGTCCAAAGCCCGGAAGAAAAGCGGCGTGTCCGCGGGTGCTGTTATTCTGATAATATTGATCGTTCTGGCCGTCATCTTTATTTTGCCGAATATCATCAGTGGATATAACAACGCCAAGGAGAAACGTGAAGTTCAGAGCCGGGCACAGGCATACACGGAGAGCGATTACAAGGCTATGTGCAAGGCCGTTTCATACGACGAAATATCACGGCACAGCAACGCGATGAAGGGCTCATTCGTGACCTTCTCGGGAACTGTAAGGCAGGAGCTGGAAGACGGGCTTTACAGGGTCTCTACGAAGGATTATTCTGACGACATAGTTATCCGATACAGCGGCACACGGCTGCTCACCGGCGACAAAGTGACGGTCTGGGGCGAGAGTTCCGGCTTCATTGAGGGAGAAACGGTGCTCGGTGCGAAAGCCAAAGTCCCGGAGATCACGGTGGTTTATGCAGATATAATAAAACAGTCCCAGACATAAGCCCGGGGCGGTGATGAAAGGGGGGGCGGCACTATGCCTAAGAAAACCTACACCCGCCGGGCGGACGGACGGTTCCGCTCAAAAATATATCTCGGGAAAGGCAAGTATAAGTACGTCTATGCCGATACCGTCAAGGAGCTTGAAGCGGCAGTGCTCGAGATCAGGCTGCAGCTCCGCAGCGGCATTGATGTCGCGCCGGAACGTGACACCTTCGGCGACTGGGCGGAATACTACCTCCGGCAGCGCCGGCTGGCTCACTCCCGCGGCGACCTGACCGAAGGACGGCTGAACATCGCAAAGAACCGCCTGAACGATCTCTCTTCGCTGAACGATACACCGATGAAAGAGCTCCGCACCAGAGACATACAGGAGATCATAGACGACCGCACGGAGCAGGGCGTGTCTGTATCTGTTCTGAAAGATATCAAGTCGGCTGCAAAGCACATCTGCGAGCTGGCTGTCGCCAACAGGGTCATCGGGTACAACCCTGCCGACGGGGTGAAAGTCGCCTCCGAGAAACACAAGGAACCGAAACGCCGAGCTCTCACGCCGGAGGAACAGAGCTGGATCGAGCAGTCAGACCACCGCTGCAAGTGCGCTGCTATGATAATGATGCACGCAGGGCTGCGGCGAGGAGAGCTGGTCCCGCTGATGTGGAAGGACATAGACCTGAAAGCCCGCTGCATAGACATCAACAAGACCGTCGAATACAGTAACGGCAGACCGAAGGTGAAGCCCTACGGCAAGAGCGATGCAGCGATCAGGAAGGTTTACATTCCAAAGAAGCTGGCGGACTACCTGTCCGACGAAAAGAAAAAGGCGACTTCCCTGCTGGTCTGCCCGGACACCAAGGGCGCTATGCTGACCGTCACCGCATACCGCCGGCTCTGGAACAGCTATATGCACTATCTAAACTACACCTTCGGAGATTTCAGCAGAGAGGTCAATTACAAGAAGCCTAAGAGCCGCTTTGCTCCGGAAACGATCCCGACAGTGATCCCGCCGATCACTGCTCACTGGCTGCGGCACACGTTCATCACAAATATGTACCTGGCCGGCATCGACGTTCTGACCGCCAAAGAGCAGGCCGGCCATGCGGACATAAAGACCACGATGGAGATATACACGCATCTTGACTTCATCCACAAGCAAAAGCAGGTAGAAAAGCTTGATGCTTTTCTGAGCAAGAGGCCAGATGAAAAAATGGCTAACTGAGCGCTTGGGGGTCAGCATGGGGGTCAACCAAGATCATGCAATTCCGCATTTCGCCGAAAACAAGCGGTTTGCGGCGCTTTGCAATTTGCGTTCGGGACGTAGGGGCCGTGGGTTCAAGTCCCGTCACCTCGACCAGCAAACCGCGCAGATGCGCCGTTTCAGCGTTTGACTGAAACGGCGCATTTGATTTTTGTCACGCTCAGGACACTGCTCAGGACACTATTTCCTTTTCTTCTTTTTCGTACTCCGTTACCCCGAACACAGCAGGACGGCCTCTTGTGAGGTCGCCCTGTTCTTTTGGCGCATACGCTCCTAATTATCATTCAGCCCAAATTCTACCGAACCGAGTTTTGCTTTAAACAGTTTTTCAGCATCTGTCACGACCTTTTCGGATGCGCCGTCAGAGAATATCTTTAATATCGTAAATCTGAATTTCATATATCTTTCGGGATCATTTTCCAACAGCTTGATCAATTCTTTATTGCCGCCGTGATGTGTGTTCACATATTCGCTCCAGCGTCCTATGATTCCTTTATCACCGGATGCTGAGCCGATGTACTGCTTTCCGTCCGTTGTGTCAACGATCAGATAAACTCCTTTTACGGAAGAAAGTGCTTTCCAGTGTTCTTCATATGCACCCATTCCCATATCATCGACTATCTCTTTCAGCTTTTCAAAAGAATAGATACAGCTCTCATAACCCTCAAAAGCATATTTCTGTTGACTGTGTATTGCGACGATAGGCTTGCGGACATTAGCGCTCTGATACCATGATTGAGTCGCGGAACCCCATTCAATGATCAGGCGGTCTTTAAGGTCACTGAAAAGATCCGTTTCTTCAAGTTCGTAAAGATTTGCATCGTCTTTATACATATCGGGGCAAGGGAAACCTGTGGGCATAGTATGCTCGGAAACATGAGAAAACCCCTTATACTTATACATACAATATAGCTTTGCTCTCGTTCCGTTTGTTCCGATAAAGACCATCCAGTATTTTGATCGTTTGAGCATTTTCTTATTCTTGCCCTGTATCTGTGTGTATTCTTTAACGAATCCTTTTTTTAAGCATTTGTTAAAATGGTCTTGACTCATAACATGACGAATAATGACAACTTCATCTGGATTAATGCCGTTGTTCTTCAAAAGGTCGGAAAGCAGGATACTGGTTGATGTTTTTGCCTTTTTATCAGACTTAGTTATTTCGTGCAAGTGAACACATAATTCTTCGAGAACACCGCTTTCAAGAGCATCTGCAATACGTCCGTCACAAAACTTTTCCCCTCTTACAATGGCTGTGATACGGGTAAGTGTCTCGTCCCTTGTAAGCTCTGATATTGGTTTTTGCTCGACATCACTGTACTTGGAAATATAGTCACAGTCGGCTAAATCAAGCGAATAGAAGGTCTCTATCCAGGACTCGACTTCTTCGCTGTATATCGGATGAGGGATGATCACAACATTGTTTTCTTTTTCACTTTTTGTCCACTCGACCTTTTGTGTATGAATTATTGGCAAAGACTGACAGCGTTCGTTTGTATCCATAGTTCCTGCGCTCCTTATCGTTTTTTATATTATATCATATTTCAGTATTGTTTTCAAGCCATCTAAAAATGCTAATATGCAAAATCAGCAGGACGACCCTTTCGGATCGCCCTGCTTTTTTGTGTCTACGCTCCGGGTACTATGCCGTCACATCAATATTCTTCCGCTCGTCCGGCTCGATCATATTGGTCAGCACGTTCACCGCCTCGACATCCGCTTCGGACAGGTGATGCAGATATTTCTGTGTCGTTTCAAGCTCTGAATGCCCGAGGCGCGACTGTACCTGCCTGATGTTGATGCCGCCGTACAGAAGCAATGTTGCCGATGTGTGCCGAAGTGAATGCAACTTGCGGTGCTTCAGGCCGTGCCGTTCAAGAAACTTGCTGAACTGCCTTGTCGGTGTCTGCACGTTCATGATCTCCCCGTTCCACTTGGTGAACAGCCATTCTTCTTCTGCCCACTTGCTGCCGAGCCTTTCACGCTCTTGCTCTGCCTACAATTGTTTTACTAATTCGATGCAGTGCTGATTGACCGTCACGGTTCGGACCTCGTAGTCCTTCGGCGGTTTGATCTGATAGCCGTTGCCGTCAACTTTGATGACCGCACGGCTGATCGTGACCTGGCCTTTGACGTAATCGAAGTCGCTGAATTTCAGCGCCACAAGCTCACCTCTGCGTGCGCCCGTTATGATCGCAAGCTGAATGAAAGTCTGGAACGCAAGCGGTTCGGTCTGTAAGCATTTCAGCATCTCGGCGGCCTCGGCTTTGGTGAAGATCTCTATCTTCGGCGCGACCTTT
>CAMNNQ010000095.1 GCA_946545645.1 uncultured Clostridia bacterium
GGGGGGGGGGAGCCTGTTCAGGACACTGCCCGTGTACTCAGCCGTTATATTGATGGTATTATGATCCGTACCTTTGCACAAAAAGAAGTCGAGGATCTTGCTAATTACGGCTCTATCCCGATAATCAACGGCCTTACAGATTTCTGCCACCCCTGCCAGGTGCTTGCTGACCTTATGACTATCCGCGAACATAAGGGGCGCTTTGACGGCCTTAAAATGTGCTATATCGGAGACGGCAACAATATGGCTAACTCCCTGATCGTCGGCGGCCTTAAAGTTGGAATGAGCGTATCTATCGCCTGCCCTGAGGGATACCGTCCGGATCCGGAAGTACTGAAATTCACCGAGCAGTTCGGAGACAAGTTCTTTATGACCGATATACCTCTTGAAGCTGCAAAGGGCGCTGATGTACTCTTCACAGATGTTTGGACATCTATGGGCGAGGAAGCCGAGACAGAAAAGCGCAAGATAGCTTTCGCAGGCTATCAGATCAATGACGAGATCATGGCAGCCGCCAATCCCGGTGCTATGGTACAGCATTGTCTCCCTGCACACCGCGAGGAGGAAATAACAGAAAAAGTATTTGAAGAACACGCCGAAGAGATCTTCGACGAGGCAGAGAACCGTCTCCACGCACAAAAAGCTGTAATGGTAAAGGTAATGGCAAACGATCAGTAAGGTGATCTTATGAGCGAATCCCAAAAACCGCAAACACTGTCTGAGCTTCTTGCATTCTGCGATCAGAAGCAGCTCCCGCTGCGAAAAATGCGTTTTTTCATTGGGGAAGACTATCCCGAAGCAAAAGCCTTCGGAATATTTCAAGACCCAGACGGAGACTTTGTCGTTTATAAAAACAAAGCCGACGGTTCCCGCACTGTCAGATACAAAGGTCCGGATGAATCTTTTGCTGTAAATGAGATCTATGATAAACTGAGAGATGAGATAGCAAAGCGTAAGCCTGCAAAAAGCAATACACACTCTGCCAGCAGATCAGCAGCCGAAACAGACATCCCGATCACAGACACAGCCTCCAAAAAAGGCGGCTCCGGCCTCAAATGGATACTTATCGCTGCAATGATCCTTATCCTGATTTTCATCCTATACTCACAGATCGTCAAGCCAAAGCGCGGTTATTATCGAAACAATGACCGCTACTACTATTATTACGACGATGATTGGTATTATTACGATACCTACTGGAGAGAGATAGATGATGATGACCTCGGGTTTGAGGATTATGACAACTATTATCTCTCAGATACGTACAGTGACAATTACTATATCGGTGATTTTGAGGACACCTATTTCTACAACGATCGCTCTTATTACGACGAAGATGATGACGACTGGGACGACGATGACGATTGGGACTATGATTTTGACGATTGGGATTACGATGATACCGATTGGGACACTGATTGGTAAAACAGAATAAAGACAAAGGGTATCTTTCAGGTAATGAAAGATACCCTTTGTCTTATCATTTCTTGGTTTGAAGGAGCCTTTTCAGCATTACACTGCGGCATCTGTTTTCAAGACCGTCATCAAGAGGCTCAAGAGAGACCGCAGAGCCTTGTTTGCGTGAAAGGCAATAGCTAAGAATATGATCAGCTAGCACTGGGTTTTTTGAGAGAAGCGGCCCGTGAAGATAAGTCGCTATCACATTTTTCTCGGTATAGCCTTCTGTCTCGGAGCCAAACTTATTTCCGTTGCCGAAAATCACTTTCCCGAAAGGAGTGCTGACATTGTCTGTCATACCGCCGTGATTTTCAAAGCCGATTACTTTGTATTTCTCTCCTTCTATCTCCGTCTCTATGACTATATTTCCGATACAGCGCTTGCGTTTATCCGTCGATGCAACAGTATAGTAATCAAAAAGGCCAAGCCCGGGGATCTTCTGACCGTTAGAATCCTTATAATACTGCCCCATAAGCTGGTAGCCGCCGCAGATCATAAGCAGAAAGACTCCGCTCTTATATGCATGGAGCAGTTTGTCCTTACAGGAATTCAGATCGTCAGCGAGAAGCTGCTGCTCAAAATCAGCACCGCCGCCCAGATATATCAAGTCGTATGATGAGAAATCCGTCTTCTCCCCGTCTCCGATGGTGTACTGATCTCTAATAAAACCGTAACCGCGCATTTTCAAGCGATAGGATAGCAGCTCCATATTTCCGCTGTCGCCGTAAAGATCGAGCATATTGGGATACATATGAAGAACTCTCAGTGTGTCTTTCATTTACTGCTCTCCCCTTCCGTAAATCTCTTCAGCGCAGCTCTCGTAGGCTGCACTGCCGTATAATTTGCTACTGCAAACTTTCTTCCTGTCGTAGAGAACAGCTCCTTGACAGCATCGTCGAGATCAGGCCGGACAACTATCTTATCCGCATCATATCCCGAACATTTGATCCTTACTGCTATGTCATATGCTCTTCGCCCGCTGGTAACGACTCTGGTAACGTTATTGAAAACGCTGAAGTTTATATCCCAGATCCAGGAAACATCATATCCGTCGGCCAGATTATCATTAAGGACAAAAAGCATTTCCTTCTCGCCCTCACATTCGTTTATCATACGGACAGTCATATTCGCTCCGACAGGATTTTTAGCAAGATTGAGCATCAGCTTAGAGCCTTTGTATTCAAATGTCTCCATTCTTCCGTTATTGACACGGAAGCCCTTGAAGGTCTTACGGATGATCTTCTTGTCTATACCGTAAAGCTTGGCGACAGAATACACAGCGCAGAGATTATACATATAATATATAGTGCTGTCAGCAGTAATATACTTCTCACCGTCAGCAGTAAAGGAATGGTCAGCGAGATCTATATCGGTGAACCTTACATACGGACTGATCTTTCCGTATCCACACCCTGGGCAGGAAAAGCGGCCAATATGCGAATACTGATAGTATTCATATTTCAGCTCTTTGCCGCATCTCGGGCAGAACCTTCCCTCTCCGGCTTCATGGAGGGTATCAGTTGCAAATTTATACTTTTCGACGCTGAAATACTTTACATTCGGATTATTGGGATTTGCGAGCCCAAGTCTTGCGACATTCGGATCATCGCCGTTAAGGATAAGATTCCCCTCAAAAGTCTCACAGAACTTATTAACTTTCAGGATAAGTGTCTCGACTTCACCGTTGCGGTCAAGCTGGTCTCGGAAGAAATTGAGAACTACGAGAGTCTGTAATTTCAACTTAGAATATACTACCGGAACGTGAGATTCATCCGTTTCGAGTATCAGGTAATCTGCCTTTACACGGCCTCTGAAATTACAATGATTGAGCAGAAGCGAAGTGATACCCGTATCGAGATTGTTTCCCTCCGGATTAGTGATTATCTTAGCTCCTGTCCCCTTAAACATCTTTGCAATGAAATTGGTAACTGAGGTCTTGCCGTTAGTACCGGTAACAGCTATGATTGGGCAATCTATCTTGAATGCCTTGAGGCAGTTCTTGTTCAGAGTCCATAGCACCAGTCCGGGAAGATTACCGGCGTTTTTGCCGAAAAGGTGCAGGAGCCCGGAAATGATCTTGCCCAGCAAAATTGTAAAAAAATTTATGATAAACAATTGTTTCACTCCGTTTCATTATATTTCCGCTATTTAATATAGTACACTAAACCGACCGATTTGTCAATAATAATCGCATCAGAGAAGATATTGCGCTTTGAGGGATCGCTCCTTGACATTGGGTAACAAAAGTGGTATAATTTAATATATATCTGCAAATCTGTAAAGAAAGATGAGATAAAAATAATGAGGATAGTTGTTATAGGAGCCGGCAAACTTGGCGGTACTCTTGCCTCTCAGCTAGTCCAGGAGGGACATGACGTTACAGTCATCGAGAATAACCCCGAAGCCATCAAACGTCTTCTCAACTCTCAGGATCTTATGTGTATCGAGGGAAACGGTGCAACTGCCAGTATGCAGGTCGAAGCCGGTATCAGGAAAGCTCAACTGCTGATTTCAGCCACCGGCCAGGACGAACTTAATATGCTTTGCTGCATCGTCGCAAGAAAGCTCGGCATAGAAAGATCAATCTGCCGCGTAAGAAATCCTGAATACTACAACCAGATCGATCTTATCAAAAACGATCTCGGTCTCTCTATGGTAATAAACCCTGAGCTCACAGCCGCCGGAGAAATAACCAGAGTCCTGGTATTCCCCGCAGCAGCTAAGGTCGAGGTGTTCGGCAAAGGAAAGATCGAACTCGTGCAGAACAGGCTCACGGAAAACTCGCCGCTCTGCGGACTGAGCCTTGCTGAGCTTTATAAAAAGCTGAAAATGCAGTTGCTCATCTGCGCTGTTCTGAGAGACCAGGAAGTCTTTATCCCTAGCGGAGATTTTGTCCTGAAGCCAAACGATATAATCAACGTTGCCGCTACTCATACGGACTTGGAGCGCTTTTTCCGCCAGAATGGAGCCATAAATCTGAGGATCAAATCTGTCGTTATAGTCGGAGGCGGCAAGAGCGGGTTCTACCTTGCAAAGATGCTTTCCGACCTCGGGATGCGAGTTAAGGTCCTGGAAAAGAATTACCAGCGGTGCACCGAGCTCTGTGACCTCCTTCCCAAAGCAACCATTATCAACGGCGACGGAACAGATCAGGAGCTGCTGGTCGATGAAGGCATTGCTGATGCCGACGCATTTGTTGCACTCTCTAACATCGACGAAGAGAATATTATCATGTCCCTATTTGCCAAAAACAACTCGAATGCCAAGATAGTAACCAAAGTGAACCGAGAGACTTATGCTGAAATGGCTGGTATGCTGGGCCTTGATACGATAATCTCTCCTAAACAGCTTGCTAACGGCAGCATTCTCAGCTATGTCCGTTCCCTCGAGAATGCGTCTTCCGAAAGCAGGATCGAATCGCTGTATAATATCATCGGGAACCGTGCAGAGGCTATCGAATTCAATGTTAACGAAAAAATACAGGATCTTACCTCTAAGGAGCTCAGAGAACTCAAGCTCAAGAAGAATATCCTTATCTGCGCTATTATCAGAAAACGCCAGATTATTATTCCCAACGGGAGCGATAAGATCGAACCCGGCGATTCGGTCATCATTGTTACTAAGGAGCACCGCTTCTCGGAGCTCAAAGATATTTTGGAGTAGGTGACATCACTTGAACAAAAAGCTTGTTTTTAATACACTTGCAAAGATGGGTGTCATCGAAGCCGCGCTTATGCTGCTCCCGACAGTGATCTCAGTTTATTACCGAGAGTATTCCTCCATGCGGGTATTTCTGATAGTAACTGCTCTCATGCTCGTTCTGGACATTCCCGCCCTGCTGTTTATCAAGCCGAAAGCCACAAATATCACCGCCAGAGACGGTATCGCTATCGCAGCGCTTGGCTGGATAATCCTATCTGTCTTCGGAGCGCTCCCCTTCTTCATAAGCAGGCAGATCCCTGATTTTACAGATGCTCTTTTTGAATCGATCTCCGGCTTTACAACCACCGGAGCATCGATCCTTGCAGATGTAGAAGCACTGACCAAAAGTATGATGTTCTGGCGCTGCCTGACACACTGGATAGGCGGTATGGGAGTTATCGTGCTTACTGTTGCATTGCTCCCTTCTGACAAACGCTCCTCCGGACTTCAGCTCATGAAAGCAGAATGCCCCGGCCCGACAGTTGAAAAGCTAGTCCCGAAAGGCAAGCACTCGGCGATGCTACTTTATATCATATATGCTGCCCTGACTTTTATCATGATATTCTTCCTGCTTGCCGGAGGTATGCCGTTCTATGATAGTGTCTGCCATGCTATGGGTACTGCCGGAACAGGAGGCTTCAATGTTAAAAATGCAGGCCTTGCCTATTACAACAGCGCTTATCTCGAAGGCGTCGTTACCGTGTTTATGATCCTCTTCGGGATTAACTTTAATATCTATTATTTCCTTATCCTTCGCAAATTCGTCGGTATCTATAAAAATACCGAGCTCAAGGTCTATCTCTGCACTATTTTTTCTGCTATTGCTATTATTATTTTCAACACCATGCACTACGGCGTATATGATAAGTTCTCGAAGGCACTGCGATATGCCTCTTTCCAGGTAGGGTCTATAATGACTTCGACAGGATATGCGACCGCAGACTTTGATGCGTGGCCGTCCCTTTCAAAAACGATACTTGTACTTCTGATGTTTATAGGCGCCTGTGCAGGTTCGACAGGCGGCGGCTTTAAAGTCTCACGAATAATAATCCTGGCTAAAACAGCCAAAAGAAGCCTGAGAAAAGCATTGCATCCAAAGTCTGTCAATATCGTCAGATCAGACGATAAACAGCTCGATATGGAAACTGTCCATAGTGTGAGCAATTATCTCATTATCTATCTTGCGATATTCTTTATCTCTCTCATTTTGATCTCAATAAACAATATGGACTTCGGATCGAGCTTTACTTCTGTATCAGCCTGCTTAAACAATATCGGTCCCGGTATCGGTCAGGTCGGTCCGACCTGTAATTACGGCGGGCTCAATGATCTTTCAAAATATGTGCTCAGCTTCGATATGCTCCTTGGAAGACTTGAATGTCTGCCGATGCTGATGCTCTTCGCCCCTTCAATGTGGTTCAAAAAACTCTATTGATAACAAATGAAAGGATTGACAGTTTTGCAGCACACAAAAGAAGCAATCATAGAATGCACACTAAAATTTGCTGAGCAGAAGCCGATAAATAAGATCACAGTCAAAGATATCGTTGACAGCCTCGGGATAACAAGAAATACTTTTTATTACCACTTTCACGATATCTACCATGTCCTCACCTGCTATGTCGATGAGCAGATGAACTCGATAATCTCTAACAAAGATGTCGATCCTGAGACAGCGATCTTTAAATTCTTCGACCTAAGCGCCAGATATAAAAAAGTCTGGCTCAACATCTACAAAAGCCTTGGTCATGAGCGCACATCATTCTATATGACTAACAAGATACATGATATGATGATAATGACCATCTCCTCTAAATTTGATATAGATCTTATTTCAGATATAGATCTTGAAATAATCTGTGCATTCTACGAGGAGGCTCTGTTCGGGATATTCATCCGATGGATGAAAAGCGGCAAATTTCAGGACGAGGAATCTGTTAAAGAATCCTTGGAAAGGATAAAAGTTCTGTTTGACGGTCAGATCGAGCTGCTCATTGAGAAAAGTTTAAACAATTAATCAATAATACAATTATTCGAGAGTGCACAAAATTTGTGCACTCGATTTTTATTGTATGTTTACCCAAAGGGCCTATTATAGTACAATATTATATGTAGGGGCTTGTATATGCTCCCTCTTAAAAGAAATAAGGAGGAATCTATAATGCGAAAGATCCAGATAGTTACAGACTCAACATCAGACCTGAATGGTGAGCTTCTGGAAAAATACGGTATAGACTACTGCCGTATGAGCACGGTACTTGACGGCAAAGAAACAGAGGCAACTCTTACTTGGGATAACTGCTCACCGGAAGATTTCTATCAGCTCCTGAGAGACGGAAACAGGATAACTACAACTCAGGTGCCTGTCAGCGAATTTGTAAGAGTCTTCAATAAATATATCGACGAAGGCTGCGATATCATCTATCTCGCCTGCTCTAACAGACAGTCAGGCTCGATCAATACAAGTATAGTTGTAGCAAAGGACGTTCTGAAGGAGCACCCCGAGGCCAAGATCGCTTGTATCGATGCGCTCCGTGCAGGCCCCGGAGAAGGTATGCTCGCTATTTATGCCGCTGAAAAAGCCGCTGCCGGTGCAGACTTCGACGAGCTGGTCGAAGATATCAAAAAACAGAGGCTCCATATCAACCAGTTTATGACGATGTATTCGCTTGATTCCTTCAGACGCGCAGGAAGAGTTGAAAACTCCGAAGCATATCAGAGTAATCTTATGGCTGTAAAGCCTATTCTAATTGCCGATGCCAACGGCGCTCAGGTTCCTGTCAGAAAAGTTCGCGGAAGAGCCGCATCTCTCACAGAGATAGCCGATATGTTGGCTGAGGCTGGCGGAAACGATGCCACTCAGGGCGATACGATCTTTATCGGACACGCTGATTGCCTTCCGGAGGATGTTGAAGCTGTCAGAGAAAGGCTCAATGAGAAGTGCCCTGATAAGAAGGTCCTCGCTGTTTATATAGGGCCTATTGTCGGCGCTTCTGTCGGCCCTGACTGCATCGGCGTATGGGGCTGGGGCAATGAAGTGACCTATAAAGCAGGGGAGGCTAAGTAATGGGAGAGCTGCTTACGGGCAAGCGTTATCTTGAACTTGTAAGAAGCGGTGCCGCCTGCCTGGAACGCCACCAGAACGAGGTCAACGACCTTAACGTCTTCCCTATCCCGGACGGCGATACAGGCAGCAATATGACTCTGACTATTATGGGCGGAGCTAACTGCGGAACAGAAAGCGGGTCGCTCTCTCATGTAGCAGAAGCCGTAGCAAGAGGTATGCTCCTCTCTGCAAGAGGTAATTCCGGAGTTATTTTATCTCAGCTCTTTGAAGGCATTTCAGTTGGATTCAAAGGCATCGATGAGGCTAATACCGAACAGGTGCGTTTTGCACTGGGCAAAGCTGTAGAACAGGCTTACAGCGCTGTTATCGAGCCGACAGAGGGCACTATTCTCACTGTAGCAAGAGAAACAGCCGAAGCCATCGAGTCAAAAGGCTTGACCGATCTGACAGAGCTGCTCAGCTTCTCGGTAGATCAATCCAAGATCTCACTGGAGCATACACCTGAAAAGTTGGAGATCTTACGCAAATCAGGCGTAGTCGATTCCGGCGGTGCCGGCCTGGTATATATCCTTGAAGGTATGCTTGCTTGTGTTAAGGGCGAAAGCATTGACAGCGATCTTGGCTCCTCTTTCCACCAGTCAAATGCTCCAAAAGCTGTCAATACAGACCTTTTCACTGAAGACAGCGTATTGGAATTCGGCTACTGCACAGAAGTTCTGCTCCGGCTTCAGAAGATCAAATGCGACCCTGAAGCCTTCGATACTGCTCCCCTTATCGACTATCTCTCAACTCTGGGCGATTCTATCGTGGCTTTCAAAAACGGCACTGTCGTTAAGATCCATGTCCACACTATGACCCCGGGAAAGGTCCTGGAATACTGCCGCCAGTACGGCGAGTTCCTGACGATCAAGATCGAGAATATGATGCTTCAGCATAATGAGGTCATTGCTGTTGAAGAGGAGAAAAAGAAAGACAGGAGCAAATATGCGGTAGTAGCTGTTGCTTGCGGTGAAGGGCTGAAAAAAGAGCTGATGGAAATGGGTGTTGATGTCGTAATAGACGGCGGACAGACAGCAAATCCCTCAGCCACAGACATCCTTGCAGCTTTTGACAAAGCCAATGCTGATGTGATCTTTGTCCTGCCGAACAACGGAAATATTCTGCTGACAGCTAAACAGGCTGGAGAGCTGTATAATAAGAGCGAGGTAAGAGTGATCCCGACCAAAAATATCGGTGATTGCATATCTGTCCTCTCAATGCTTGAATTTGAACCTGATGACCCGGATGCGATCGAGCAGAATATGATCGCTTCTATGGAAGGCGTAATAACAGCAGAGATTTCCCGCAGCATCAGGCCAGCAGAGCTCGGCGGTATAACTATTGGCCAGGGAGAATATATCGGCATCATAGGCAAAGACATCGTTACAGCAGATACAGATTGCTTTGACACTGCTGTCAACTCTCTCAAGCTGATGGATCTTTCATCTCACTCTGCTCTGATGATCATCGAAGGTAAAACTGCACCCAAGGGAGTCTCGGCAGACCTGACTGCTTATATTAAAAAGAATTTCCGGCGCTTGGAGGTCAATGAGATCTATGGCGGACAGGATATTTATGATCTTATATTGGTGGTGACTTAATGAGCGCAGGCTTTTATATTCTTTGCGCAGTGTTTGCTGTCGTTGCATTCCTGATCGGTGGAATTAACGGAGCAATTATGCTCTCAAAACTGATCTATAAGCAAGATATACGAACACTTGGCAGTGGGAACCCAGGTTTTACTAATTTCAAGCGAGTTTACGGCCTTAATGCCGCAGCCTGGGTCGTTATGGTTTTTGATATAATCAAAGCTATGATCCCCGTCTGCACAGCCATGATAGTCTTTGGGAACGTTTATGACAAAGGACAGTTCGGAGCTGCATTTACAGGATTGTTCTGTATGCTCGGGCACTGCTTCCCTGTCTGGTACGGTTTCAAAGGCGGCAAGGCATTTATGTCCGGCTTCGGGACGATCTGGTTTGTTGACTGGAGAATGGCACTGATCGCTACGGCAATCTTCCTTACCCTCCTCTTTACTGTAAAGATCATGTCGATCTGCTCCTGCATAAGCTCGGCAGCCTGCCCGATATTACTGGCTATCTTCGGAACAGATCATTGGTCTGTGATCCTTATCTCGGCGCTATCGGCGCTGCTGGTAATAGCAAGACATAAAGAAAACTTCATCAAGCTGATGAACGGTACAGAAACCAAATTCTCACTTCACAGCAAAAAAACATAGCAACAATCACAAGTCACGCTGCACAAATGATACCGACAAAAAATGCCCCGCTGCAAATCAGCGGGGCATTTTCATTTTTTCGGTTAAGCGTTCTTTGAAATTCCCGATCAGATCAATACTTTACATCCGAGAAACTGATCCCGACCTGCTTTCCTTCGTACATTGCTGCAAACTCAAAGGATGTTGAAGTTACATCAGCTTTACCGCCAGAAACGTTGCATACTGCGATAGGTGAACGGGTTATGTAGATCTCTTTGACCTTTCCGGGATAGTTGCTGTCATATACCTGAAGAATGTACTTTCTGTGCTCCGATGAATCACGGATCAGACCGATCGCATTAACTGTGTGGCTGTCATCGATGGTAGTTACTACCGGAACGCCCTCAGAAAGCAGAGTTTTGAGCTTGATGAAGCCTTCGTCGCCGGATGTGAGCTTGAACTCATATTCTGAATCGTTCCACTGGAGAGCATTCAGCGAATGGAGCGCTTTGAGAAGCTCAGCATCGTTCTTAGAATAAGCATCAGCGATCTTATCTGAGGAACCGGAAACATCCAGCGAAAGAAGCTCAACCTTTTTCCATTCGATATTGTTTCCTTCAATAGGATAAACAATAGTTTTCCAGCCGGAGGACTCAGCCTTTTTGAGGATATCCTCATCAACTTTCAAGGTGTCTCCGCTGCTCTTGAAATCAATATACTGCCTGGCATCACTGTAATCCGATTTAAGCGCTGAGCAGCCAACATTTGAAAGAGTCTTCTTTGCTGAATATGCCTCAGCAACAGTTGTCCCGTTAAGGTCATAGCCTAGAGCATCGTATTTGAGCGAGCTTTCTTCCTTAGGCGAGAAACCTGCCGCCGAAAGATTGATCCTTCCGAGATACCAGTCTCTTGCAAATACTGCAATACCGAAATCAACGCCAGAAGAGCTGGTAGTTCTGAAATTACGGAAGGTAAAACCGTTGACCTCGGGCTTAAAGCCTGTGTTATATAGAGAATAGCCTTCTATCTTATCGTCATTATTGTTGTAAGAGACGATATCATAGTGGAGCGTGGTCTCAATCTGCTTATAGACATCTGTAAGTGCATTTGCTTCGGAAGCGGAATAATACTTTCCGCCTGTTCCTGCGCCAAGCTTCTGGAGCCAGCTTCTGTCTATATCCCAGCCAAGGCCGACAGTAAGTATTGTTATAGACTTATCTATCGCCATCTTCTGGAGTTCCTGGAGCGATTTGCCATTTTCCTCATCAGACTCTCCGTCTGTCAGGAAAACGATGATATCCCGGTATTTTACACTGCCTGTACTGCCAAACTCAGCGATACATTTCTCCAGTGAAGACTGGCTGTGTGTACCGTTAAAAGTCTCTTTTTCATTTCTTATACGGTCAAGTGCAGATTTAAGGGCAGCCTTATCCGATGTAAAATCAGTCAGCTTAGTGTAATCAGCGGTAAATTTAGAGATCATAAAGGTATAATCGCCTTCGAGCTTTTCAATAAGCTCAGAAGCAAAATCAAGCCTCTTGAAATCTACATCATATCCCGTAAATTCTGAATACATAGAACCGGAGTTATCTATAAGGAATGCTATCCTCGTTTTTGGTTCCTCGTTTGCCATTCTCTCGATTCCGACAACATATATCCCTATCTCGGTAAGGTCTGCGCTGATAGTACCAGAAGCCTCATCCGGCTTAGAATCGATCTTGATGTATTTTCTGTCAGTAGAATCAAATTTCAGGACAGAAAGATCAGAGATCTTTGCACCTGCCTTTGAGAGCTTTTCCTTATCGGGTGTGAACTTAACAGCAAGTTTATCGAAGCTGAAATCGGAATAGACATCGTAAGCCTTGGTAATGATAGCAGAGTTAGCGCTTATGCTGGTCAGTTCAAGCTGCTCGATCGTAAGGTCAGCAACATTCGGGCATCCGGAGACTTCAAATTCACTTTCTCCAAGAGTGCGCTTGATTGTAACTTTACGCTGAGAATCAGGTGTAGAGCCGTCGGTCATAGCATTCTTAGGGTCAGTCCCGGCCATAAGCTCGTATCCGTCAAGCATATCATCCTTGTCTGAATCGGGGTTCAAAGGGTCAGTTCCAAGAGCCTTTTCGTCGCCGTCAGAGATACCGTCGGCATCTGTATCCTCGTTCTGGACTTTGGTCCCGGATTTACCCTCCTGACCGTTCTGGATACCGTCCGAATCCCAGTCATCTGCATCAAGGAATTCAGACTGTTTATAAGTAGAATTGATATCGATCTGTGCGACAACAGCTTTAGCTTTTTCGATCTTACTGTTGCTGGTAACATTGATCGCTGTGATGACACTTAGAACGATAGCAAAAGCTACAAGTATACCTACTCCTATCCAGATCTTCTTTTTTCGGTTTGCTTTTTTGTTTCTGTCGAGACTCAGAGCCTCAGCAGCAGACAGTTTTTCAGCCATATATCTTTGCTCCTGTTATGTTATTGTTTTCAGACTTCGCAGCGAATCCGGCAAAGTCTATCACCTTATATTATTCATTTTAACACATATCAGCGCTTTTTTCAATGAAAATTTGTGAATTTTTGTTACAAAAATGTTTTAAATATCACTACAATATTCACAAAAATCCTTTAACTGCCCTGGCCCGATCCCTTCCTATCTGCCTAAATTTGGTATTAAAAAAACAAAAAGATAACTATCGCCGGTGTCTTTACTTTTTCGTGACTATATGATATAATTACATAGTTACGTAATCAGAAAGGAACTTTATTATGCTGATAGATTCGCATTTTCATGCTTTTTCGGAAAAGATCGCTGAAAAAGCCATTACTAAGCTCGAATTGACCTGCAAGCAGAAAGCTCTTACAAGAGGAACTCTGGCTGAGGCGCTGAGTCTTTTTGAAGAATGGGGCGTCGATAAGGGTGTTCTGCTCCCTATCGCTACGAAGCCGACCCAGCAAACCATAATCAACGATTGGGCAGCAGAGCATAATCAGGGAAAAATTATCGCTTTCGGCTCAGTTCACCCGGATGCTAATGATGTTTATGAGGAGCTGCAAAGGATCAAGGCTCTTGGGCTCTACGGCGTAAAGCTCCATCCCGACTATCAGGATTTCTTCATCGACGAGCCAAGGCTGGACGGTTTTTTCTCTATGCTGGAAGAGATTGGTCTCCCTGTAACGATACACGCAGGATTTGACCCTCTTTCTCCCAAAAAGATACACTGCCAGCCGGAGCCGTGCAGACATATGCTCGGACAGCATCCTAAGCTCAGAGTCATTCTGGCACATCTGGGAGGAAATTATCAATGGCAGGAAAGCCTAGATCATATCTGCGGCATGGACGGCGAGGTATATCTTGATACTGCATACTGCCTTGAGACCCCGAATGATCTGCTCTTAAAGATGATCCGCAAACATGGGTCCGAGAGAGTGCTTTTTGCCAGCGACTGTCCTTGGACATCTTCAAAAGCAACTTTTGAAAAGCTGGAATCGATCGGCCTCACTGAAATGGAAAAGGATAATATCTACTACAAAAATGCAGCGAATCTATTTGGTTTAAACTGAAATATCATACTGCCTGACAATTATTCAAATCATGTGCGGCTTCAAAACCAGTAAACACCGGAAATCGTCCGGACAATATTTCCGTATATGCCTGCAAAGCTGTTTTTGATCTCAGATATACCAAGGATCATTCAGTCTTGATAACAAAACAAAAAAGGGCATCCGTGCAGCATTGCATGGATGCCCGAATTGTCTTATTCTACCGAAATAATGTAATAGTATACCGGCTGACCGCCGCTGATAAGGTTGATATCCATGGTCGGATATTTGTTTGCAAGCTGGCGGTTCAGAGCTTCGGCATCAGCATCCGAAACATCAGCACCGTAAAGGATCGTGATGTATGAGCTGTCGCCTTTGACCAGCTTCTTTGTCAGCTTATAAGCACCCTTAGCCAGATCTTTCTCGACAAAACTTAGCTTTCCGTTCTCAAGACAAAGGATCTCGCCTTGATTTATTGTATGCCCCTCGTAATCAGAGTCACGAGCCGCAAATGTAACCATACCGGTCGAGACTTTCTCCAGCGCTCTGGTCATCTCTATGCGGTTCTGATTGAAATCAGCGTCAGGATCAAAGGCGAGCATTGCGCTCATACCCTGGGGGATAGTCCTGGTCTGGAGGACACATACCTTTCTGTCAGCCAGCTTAACAGCCTGCTCAGCAGCCATTATGATATTCTTGTTGTTCGGAAGTACGAATACGATCTCGGCAGGGGTCTGCATAATAGCAGCCAGAATATCCTGTGTAGAAGGATTCATAGTCTGCCCGCCCTTGACGATGCAGTCTACACCGATATCCCTGAACATGGATTCAATGCCTGCGCCGGCAGCTACGGCTACAAATCCATATTTCTTCTCCGGTTTTACAGGTACAACTTTTGTCTCGGCTTCTTTTTTCTTAGCCTTATGCTGCATCTTCATATTTTCGATCTTAGGCAGATTGATAGTACCGAATTCAAGAGCTTTCTGAATCGCAAGGCCGGGATCATTTGTATGAACATGGAACTTGATTATATCCTCATCGTCAACAACTACTACACAATCGCCGATAGTTTCAAGGTATGCACGGAGCTTGGAAGCATCCTCGCAATTCTTTTTCTTGGTTATTACCATTTCGGTGCAGTAGGTGAAATGTATCTCCTGATCGAACTTGCCGACTACATCGGAATAGGTCTCGATAGTGACCTTTTTCTGTTCAGCAGCCTTTGGCTCAACGATCTTTCCGCCATTGAAGACATCTCTCATTGCCTCGAAAATAATGAGCAGACCCATTCCGCCTGCATCGACTACACCGGCTTTAGCCAGCGCAGGAAGGAGCTGAGGAGTCTTGTCAAGAGTTTTCTTTGCCTGGATGCAGACCTCCTCCCAGATAATGACCGGATCATTGGTTGTAAGGCTGATCTCCTTGGCTTTCTCAGCGGATTCTCTTGCTACAGTAAGGATAGTTCCCTCTGTCGGTTTCATTACAGATCTGTAGGCGCCTTCAACACCGGTCTCAAGAGCAGCTACTAGGTTCTTGTCGGTGATCTCCGGCTGACCCTTGAGGGCTTTGGAAAAGCCGCGGAAAATAAGAGAGAGGATGACACCCGAATTTCCTCTTGCGCCTCTGAGGAGAGCGGAAGCTGCAGTCTTTGCAACTGTTCCTGCCTCAACGTCGTCAGAAAGATTTTTAAGCTCTGCGACACTGTTGCCGATAGTCATCGACATATTTGTTCCTGTATCTCCGTCCGGCACCGGGAACACATTGAGTTCATCCACAGATTTTTTCTTGTTAGAGATGCTGTTCGCAGCACTTATCAGTGCATCACGCAGCACAATGCCTTTTATCACTTTGATTTCCTCCTATACTTTCCTGTAACTCTCGGTCAGTCAACAAGTGCATCGACGAATACATTTACACTCTCGACCTCGATGCCGGCTCTGTCTGTAAGGACATAGCTGACCTTATGTGCGATGCTCTCGGATATCGCGCCGACATTTACACCGTAGGTCACAGTTATATGCAGGTCGATGACGAGCTTATTATCGTTCTGATGGATGATGACACCGTCATTCTCGCCGCTGCGCCTGCGAAACAGGTTGCCGACACTCTGAACTGCTCCATATGAATTCATCCCGGAAACGCCGAAGCAGCTCTGAGCCGTCTGCGCAATAAGAGAGCGCAGATACTTGGAGGACACACCGATAGTGCCGATATGATTATTCACCTTTATCATTAAAGTCTCTCCCTTCGATCATACAAAGCTGAGCATATCAAATACACTTTATTATAACACATCGTTTCAGATTTTGCAAGCCCTTTTTGTAATAATCGTTTTAAACACGAAAGACTTTATACGTTTTATCTGTTTATTCATCAAGAGTATAAAAATTTTTAAATACTATTGCAATTGCATAATAAATGTGTTAAAATAAATATATATTATTTTTTTATAATGGTGGGAGAAGATATGAATAACACACTTTACAAGCCTTCAAACAAATTTAACCCTGTCGGGCTGATAGTCCTGTTTCTGGTCATGCTTCTGGGCGGATTTGCGATCTACTGGGTCTATGAGCTGTTCAACTCATTTATCCCTCTGATCTATATCAGGATCTTTCTTGCCGTATTAGCCAGCTTCGGCATCGGCGGGATAGGGACGATAGTAGTCAAGAAGTTCCATATCCGCGCCCCGATAATCGCTCTTGCTGTGACTGCTTTCGCATTGATCTTTGCTAATATGGGCAGACTCGCCAGCTACTGCGTGAGAGATTTCAATAAATATATGCGTGATCCTCTTGAAGAAAAAAATATGGATATGACTTCCCAACTCTCAAGTATAGATCCCAATTCTGTAACTGCTGAGGAGTATAATGCATATGTTGCTTTTTTAAGCGCAGCTCTGGATGAATCAATGAAAAAAGATTTTGAAACCAGTGAATATGATGTCCTCTTCGACCGCGACAAGTTCGTAAACGGTATGAAAGAGTTGTTCGGCACCAGCTTCGGTGAGTTTCTTAATAACATCAAATCCTGTTCCAACGCATATCAGCTCTCGGTCAAATACCTCGGTATGGTCGAGCCCACGACTTTTGATCTCGCTACGCATCCCAACAAGCTTGTAAGCTATCTTAAAATGGTCAATAAAGAAGGCCGCTGGAACATCAAGAGCCACAGATACCGCTATGGTGAAACAGGTGATAACGGCGAGCCTGTAAAGGGCTTTATTCTCTGGATCGTCTGGATCGCTGAGTTTGCTATACTTATAATCCCCGCTCTCGGATTTGTTTACGGAAAGGCCAAGTATCCTTATATCGAGTCTGAAGAGGATTGGGCTATCGAAGAAAAACCTATGCCTGAGTTCCGCTTCCCTGCCGAGACCGGATCGCCCTATTCCGACTTCAATATGGTCAAGAAGGAGATACTTCGCAACCCCGGCTATATCTTTACATTGCCACGTATTTCCGTTATCGCTCCGCCCCCCGATACATACTACTTCATCAAGTATTGCCGCAGCAAATATTATGATGAGAACTTCATAACTGTCGTTCATTCAAATCTTGTGAACGCTAGAAAGAATCAGCGCAAGATGACCGAGATCATCAAGAATATGCGGGTAGATGCTGACTTTATTGCAACTCTTTACGGTGCCTTTGAATTACCTGTTCCGCCGATGTGCAAGGGCGAGAACAGAGCTCAGCAGGTCAACGCTGAAGCTCAGGCAAGGAAAAAAGCTCAGGAAGAAGGCAGACCCCTCTCTCCGCAGCGTCCGAAAATGACAGGCGCAGAGGCGATATTCGACGAGCCCTCGATATTTGCAAAACCGAAGCCGAAGCCTGAAGTTCCAAAGCCGGAGGCTCCTTCCTTCGCTCAGCAGGAACTCGCCCGTGAGCAGAGAGCCCCTCAACCCACTTCAGGTCAGATGGACGGTATCGATACCTCAAATCTTAATCTCGATGATATTGATCTCACTAAAATGTGATCTCCCAAAGAGCCTTTGCAGCGATGCAAAGGCTCTTTAATTATGAAATTCAGCTTTAACACCTGTCCCCAGTTCTGCCGATACAGGTGTTCCCTCTTCACTGACAACTGTAAAGGGTACACCCCTGATATTTCCCTTACGACAGGTCTTTCCATCCTTGACTTCCGCCTCGATCCCTGTTTCGGATGCACACATATCCAGAGCAGAGACCAGAAGATCCACTGAACCATACTGCGGAAGCTCGGAGCGTTCATAAACAGCGCTGTGATTCTCAAGCGTAATTACACATTTTCCGTCAGCAAGATAGCTCAGGCCCAGCCCTTTGACTGTCTCCGGTGCTGATAGCGTAAGGTTCCAGCCGGAAACATCAGCACGCTCCAGCTCCCCCTCATACCCGTCGGATAGAGTGACCTTTGTCTTGAAACTTTGTTTCGGCTTATCTGCTTCTCCCTTTTTTTCAGAAGAACAGCCGCAAAGCATACAGGCTGCAAGTATCAGAACGATCTTTTTCATATTATCCTCTCCTCAAAAAACATATTGGAGAGCGCAAAAAAAGCGGCCTCTCCTTTGCAGGAAAAGCCGCAATGGTATTCTGGGGTTCAGAGATCATTCTCCAGCTCGAACAATGTCCTCGGGAAACGTGCAATTATATCGCTGGCGAGGATACCTCTGGATGAGAGAGTCTCGCAGAGCTTTCTTGACGATGTGCCCATAACATAGTCAGCAAGTATACAAGCTCTGTCAGACGGTACTCCCTGAGACATAAAACCGCCGATAAGCCCGGCCAGCATATCTCCCGATCCTCCCTTGGCGAGTGCCGAACATCCGAAATCGGTGATATAGCAATCCCTATCCTTTACAGTAAGGGTCTCTGTATTCTTCGCATGGATAGTCACCCCATACTGCTCAGCGATCTCGCAGGCGTGCCCGAAAAGATCCTGTGTCACGCTCGGAGTATCTGTCCCGCAGAGCCTTGCCAGTTCAGCAGGGTGCGGAGTCAGAATGATCTCTGTCTGCTTTTCCTTCAATACATCTATATGCGCAGACAGGCAGTTTATTCCGTCAGCATCAATGATAAGAGGACATTTCGCCTTCCTTACCAGCTCGCACACAAGTTTTTCAGTGCTTTCTGTCATTCCGAGGCCGCATCCGATAACAGCAGCATCAGCACGTTCAAAGGCTTTAAGGATCATAGGCAGTGCTTCATCGGTCATAAACCCGTTTTCATCACAGCTTACAGGAGTAAAAGTACATTCCGGCATTCTTGCGACAGCAGGAGTTATGACCTGACTGTGAGTACAAAGATTTACCATACCTACACCGGAGCGAAGGGCCGAAAGAGCCGAGATCATAGCTGCACCAGGATAAGCCGAAGAGCCGCATACAAGAACTACTCTTCCGAAAACTCCCTTATGGCTGTCCTCAGTGCGGTAAGGCAGTAGATCTTTAACAAAGCTTCGATCTACTGAACGGAGCCTGACCTTTGCATATTCCTCGACATAATCACCGATACCTATATCAGCGCAGGATATCTCTCCGCAAAGCTCCTTGGCGGGAGATATGAGCATCCCCAGCTTCGGGCGATGGAATGTCAGGGTTTCGTCTGCCTCAAAGGCATTGGGCGAGATCCGCCCGCTCATGCTGTTGATGCCCGAAGGAACATCGCAGGCTATACGGTATGCTCCGCTAAGATAGAATCTGAAGAAAAGCCTCTGAAGTTCAGCGGGCAGTTCGCCGTGAAAGCTGATACCGAAGACACAATCAACGATTATCTCAGCACCGTCAATAAGTGAAGGATTATCTGTCACCTGGCTGAGTGTCAGCAGTTCGCAGCGGCCCTTTATTTTATCAAACGCAGCCTTGGCAAGGTCGGTCTTCGGAGCTCCGCAGAGGATCATCGTTATTTTCGCGGCAGAGGCAAGCAGAAAATCCGCAGCAACAAATCCGTCTCCGCCGTTATTCCCTGTCCCGCAGATAAAAAAGATATTCTTTTTCATAAGCCTCTGAGCGACAGAAAGCACTTTCCTTCCCAAAGCCTCTCCTGCATTGTCCATCAGTTTGGCAACAGAAACACCGTGTGCTGAAGCGCTGAGCTCTGCTGTCCTCATCTGAGCAGGGGTAAGGATAAGTCTGCTAAGATCCATGATGCCTTGATCTCCTTTCAGCAACCGTAAGCTATCACAACAGCCTCGGCCAATTCTTTTGTATGGGTAATGCTGACAGAAAAGCAGAGGCCTTTACATTCAGCAGCAGCCTTTGCTCTCCCGCTAAGGCGTATATAGGGGGCACCAAGCTCATCGCGAAGGATCTCGACTTCTGTCAGCGCGAAATCACGGACACCTGTCCCGAGAGCTTTTGAAAAGGCCTCTTTAGCCGCCCAGTTTCCAGCAAGAGAAGCAAACCTGGGCTTCTCTCCCAAGAAAAGCTCCTGCTCGGCCTTGGAATAAACTCTCTCGACAAAGCGGCTGTTATTGCAGCCTTTTCTGACTCTTTCGATCTCGACTAGATCGACTCCGACAGAAAACACTGGGCTTACCTCCCTATCCTTAACTCTCTCGGCAGGCCTTTTGTTATCAGATCGACCATTTCCTCATTGGGAGTAAACAGGATAACAGTATCGCCAAGGCTCTTATGCTTGACTCTGAGATAATAGTCCTGCTGATCGGGATCGTTAGCTGTAGCGCAGACCAAAGTTTCAGCCTCTCCGAAGTCGTCGTCCTCCTTTACGATACCGAAAGAAGTCGCAGTCTGGAGCTTAACAGTTGCAAGCCTTTTTCTCGATCTCTGAGCGATTATCTTATCAAAATCCACCTCACCGTTGGTAAGTATATACTCATACTCTACGTAAAGGTTGGATATCAGGAAATATCCTCCGTAAAGGGCGCCGCCCGAAAGCAGCAACGCCAGCATCAGCCCGCCGTAGCCGAAGAACATAAATACGACGAAAAACATCAGTGCCGACAATGATACAGCCGTTGCGGTAATAAGTATCTTCTTTTTGGTGTCTGTACTGTCCTGCAATCTTTCAACATTTTGTTCCTTGAACACATCCATTGGTATGACCTCGTTTCATTTATTATCCAAAATCCCGGGCTTATGGCTCGAGCTTAAGATCTTTAGCTATATCGTAAAGCATCCTGCCCTCAGACTCCGGATCTTCTCCTTCATAAAGGACAGCTCTTGCAGAGCGCTCAAACGCCTCGACCAAGCCAATATTCTCGAGATAAGGGCTTACTCGCTTGATCTCGATCGTAGAGAGCAGCTTTTTGTTGGAATCGAACTGTATACCATGGAGAAGATCGTTGCTTTCCAATACTTCAAGCATCGATTTACTCATAGGTATTCCCTTTTCTGTCCCCTGAAGAAGAGCCATTTCCTCGCTGTTTATCAGGAAATCGACCAGCTTTGCGGCCTCCTTCGGGCTCTTTGTATCTCTTCGTATACAATACATACTCGTCGGCTTTGCATACCAGCCGAGTATCTCGCTTCCGGGAATACGCAAATAATCCCCGACCTCGATCTTATGGCCGCTTTTTATAGCAGGTTCGCAGAAATATCCGGCATCCGATATCCAGACCATAGCTCCTGCTGAAATGCCTCTGGTGAAATCCTGTGTCCCGATCTCATTCATATACTTTGTAACATTTTTCTCGACCAGATCTCTGTAAAAAGAGACCACATTTGCGAAATTCTCGGCAGTAAAACCGAGTTTATTATTGTCATCAAAGCAGCGTATACCTGTCCTCTGCTCCTCGTGCGCTATGGCAGCCATCCATGACGCCTTTCGGTTGAGCTCAATAGGATAAATCCCGTCTCCGCGCATAAGCTCGGCAGCTTTGAAAAGGTCATCCCAGCTTGAAGGCAGCCCCAGGCCGTATCTCTTATAGAGATCGGCATTGTAGTAGCAGGTCTCACAATTAAGCGCATTTGATATAGCGTTCAGCTTTCCGTCTACTATACCGTAGGATAGCTGTTCCGCTGTAAAGGTGGAAAGATCGATCTCGTCAGCAAGCTGTCCTAGATCATAAAAACCTGTGCCATCGGGAGAATAGCGGAAGAGCCAGTCGTAGTTTATCATCATGACATCGCATTCATGATGAGTAGCGAATTCAACGTCCATTTGTTTAAGGAAAGGATCGAACTCAGCAAATTCTGTCGAAAGCTCTATATCCGGATTGAGTTTGGAAAACTCATTGAGCGCGGAAATAGTATAGCTGTGTCTGACATCTCTTCCCCACCATGAGACCGACAAAGCAACACTGTGTTTAACAGGGACAGCATCAGTTTCCGTACAGGAAGCAAGCAGCAGAGAAGCACTCAGAGCCAGGGCAAGAACAGATTTTCTTATCGTCATCTGCGCCCACCCCCGATCTTTTTCTCGTCATAGAACACAAGGCTGTCATTTTCGGTATCAAGTGCGGCTTCAAGTGCCTGTCTGGCCTTAAGATCCAGCTCGTCATAATCCTTTGCCTGATCCGGATATATACATACACCCATAGCAACATCCAGCTTATAATCGCTGTTATCTCCGACAAGCAGCCTTGAGAACAGTTTAAGGGTATCATTATGCGTCCTGACCAGATTATCATGAGCCTTGAAAAGATCGTAGTCTGAAAAATCTGTAAATACGACTAGGGCATTATCGTCGTTTATTCCGATAATGCTGCTATCACCGAATGATTCCTTTAGTATCCCGGCAAGCTGCTTCTGCCCTCCGCGAAGGAAATCTTCACCCAATCTGCTGCGGATAAGGTCTGTATCTTTGATCTTGACAAGAGTAAACGCCCAAGTTCCTCCGACAAGCGAGGTCTCGATCCTGTCGCAGATCTTGTCCTCACAGTAAAATGGAGTCAGGACACCGAGCTCTTCATCATATTCAGTCTCGCTTATCCTTCTCTTTTTCCTCTCGGATGTATAGAACGCAGAAATGATGATTCCGCTTACTACAAACAGCAAAAGAGATGTCATCCCCATAAAGATTATGAAATCTCTTGTGGAGAGGCTGCCGTAGCGAGCGTCCTTATCTGCTAGGACTCTTGAATAAACTATCCAGCCGTTGGATACAGCGACAGCGCAGATAGCTCCGGTGCTGTTTCCGACAGTTATATCTATTCTGCCGTCGATAGGGCTCTCCATATCAGAAGGGAGATGAGCTCCTGCGGTAAGCCCGAGGTTATCAGAAGCGTGAATTACTCTTCCGCTGCTGTCGGTAACACAGATCGAAAGACGAGACATCTCGTTACCTGTACTGATTATGCTCCCGAGCTTAGTAGAATAGAAAGTTGTGATGAGTATAGCATAAGGATTGAGCCTTTTCAGGAAACAGGCTCTTGAAAGGCTGCCTGAATAGAGTGCTGTCCAGGTCTCAGGCTTGTCGCCGAGCAACTCATCGGCTTTTCCGTAGAAATCGTTTCCAAAAAGGTCTTTAATCCCGTCAGAAACGCTCCCGGCATAGATTCCTGAGCTGTAAACGATACCGAAATCGGCATAATCTGTAATGAATTTTGTCTTTGTCATCATTACAGTAAGGTCAGATATGGTCTTTCTTTCCTCAGCAGTCGGTATACTTCCCTTTACATAAAACTCCAGGAAATCCTTGTCGTCATAGATCATTCTTGCGCTTCGCTCTATGCTGGCGCAGAAATTGGAAATATGCTTAGCCGATTGCTGCCCTGCGACGGAAGTGTAATTCTCCGATTGAGCCATGAGCCCTCGGCTGTTGGAGTACATAAAGAAGACGCAGGTAACGATAAACAATGCAACACCAAGAATGGTGTATGTAAGTATTAACGCATTACGCATAGAGAGCATACGCACAGTTTCCTTATATTTATTCATACCGCACCTTCTTCCCTCAATAATACATCTATTATATTATAACTTATACTAACATATTTTTCAAGTAGAAAAATCAAAAAACAGCCCTAAAATAAAAACAACGGCGTTTATCGCCGTTTTTCAGCAATTACTGCTGAATTATTCTCCTGAGCTTCTTCCTGCCGGCGAAAAAGATATGATCTACGCAAAAAAGAAATATCTTCCCCTTTGCCAAGCTCATTCCCCAAGACCAGCCTGTTCATGTAGAATGCGCTCTTCAGTACTCGGCACCGCGCTTCTTTTCAGCCGTGCGGTGCCGTTTATCTGTACTTTATTTCTTTTTCTTCCGGATCGCTAATACTGCTCCGCCGACAGCAAGAACTGCTGCGCCCGCTCCGCCGATAATGATCGGCAGCATATTAGTATGCGTGCTTTCTTCTTTCTGCCCCTCAGATCTGTCAGAAGACGAGCTGCTTTCGATGGGATCCGTCCCGGACTCAGTCTCAGAAGGATCCGGCTTATCCGGAACAGGTTCCTTTGAAATGACCAACAACGATACTGTCCTCGGTTCCATAGTGTAAGTCAGCGTATCGCCGCTGAACTTGACAGCAGGATTATTGTCTTTCATATCCATGACCTTTGCAGCCATACCGTTCATTCCGTATAGGTGGCAGTACTTATAATCAGCGGAAGGGAGCTTGATATTCGCTTCAGTTTTATCTCCGAAGGATTTGTTTGATATTACGAGCTTGATGATATCATCGTTTCCCTCATCCACAGAAGCATAAGCGAAGCTCTTTTCGATATTATCCGACTCGCAGTAAACAAGAGTATCTCCAAAACCGCTGCCCTTGTAATCGTAATTAGTATATAGATCTATAGCTGTAAGCTGATAAGCACAATTCATCGAGAACAGTGATGCAAAATAGACCTCGTTCTTCGCAAATATGCCAAGAGCATCGGCCTCTTCTATGCCGCCCGTGATATCAAACGGAGCGCCGAAATCATATTCCGTTATAGCCAGCTTTGTCCCGGGATAGTATTTATCTATAGACTCCCTGATCCTCGGCAGAAGCGGAAAAAATTTAGCGCCGTTATCTCCGATCCAACTATGCTCCCTATAAGAAGCATCCCAAAGTGATCTTGGAGCATTGAGGCGGGCATCGACACATTCCTCGACCTCGTAATGATTGCAGGATCTTTCGTCGCAGGGCCCCTTGGCTTCGGTGTAATAATGGATATCGAATACATCGATAAGTCTCTCCCCGCAATCCTGCTCAGCCTTGTGCATCTGATCAAGGTATAGATCAACAAACCATTCATATCCGTATTCGTTCTTGTATTTCTGCCAATCGGAAGGTTTGCCGAGATTGTCAAAAGCCGCATATCCGTAGAGAGCGGGGCCGAAGATCTCTGCTTTCGGATCGACTGCCTTTATAGCCTTTGCCATCTCAACTGATTTTGTTATGAGTTCCTCACAGGTAGTCTGCTTACGGTGTACTCTTGGATGAGTGCTCTTCCAGAGAGAAGGTTCATTATCAAGAGAATAGCCTTTTATCCCTGTTTCCGAAGATGCATCACCAAGATTCTGCACACAGTAGTTGACAAATTCATCCATATAGACCTTGCCGTCACCTGTATCCGGCTCCAAGGAGAACTCAGATCCCTTAGCGGCAACGACCTCGTCAAATCTTGCAGACGGAGCTGCCTCACCCTGCTTGACTTCACCCTTGGTGTCTGCCGAAACATATCCGGCCATCGGGATCGTCATAAGTGAATATGCTCCGCCGAGCTGTTTGCAGCGTTCAGAAAGATAAAGGGCAATATTGCCGGGCTTATCATTATAAGTCTTGGGGCACAGAGTGTTAAAATAGCTGTCAGAGATGTGGCGCATATCATTTCCGGCATTTGAGGCATTGGTTTCCCAGTTATAAGCTGTAAAGCGATTGCCTCCGGCTCTTATAGCTGTCGCACCGACATCCTTCCCCATCTGCTCGGAATTGATACCATAAATATATCTGGAAATAGGCTTTCTGTCTTTTGAAATATCTATTTCGATATTGACCGAGCCTGAGCTCTCCGCCGAGGCAGAAGCTCCGCAAACAACTGATATTGCCGCTGCGGCACAGACTACGCCGAGCTTTTTGATCTTCTTCATAATTTTCCTCCGTTTGACAAAAGATCATCCGACGGTTTTTGTTGCTTTTACATCTACACCTGTCCCTGCAACATCAGGAAGGATCACATCTCCCAGCCTGACAGGAAGGCTTAGCTTCGCATTTTTTATGAGGGAAACGACCTCAAATATCTTTTCCTTGGGAACATTTCCCGCTGTCTTGACAGGAACCGGTATTCCCTGCCGGGAGATAACAGTAGTTGTTACAACTCTGGTCGGAGCGCTTATCTCGCTCTTAGCATAGTTTTCACCGATCTTGCAGGTGTTTCCGGAAACTGATACAGCTTCCCCGTTCTCGACCTCAACAGTAAGCGAACAGCCCATCGGGCAGCCTATACAAGTAAGCTCTCTTATCATACCGACGCCTCCTCTATCCTGACCTCGATCTCACCCGAAGCAAGCTCAAGATTTTCCTTCTTGACGACAACATCCAGCATCTCGCTGGGAACAAATATCCTGCCCTTCCTTCTGAGCAGTTCATTATCACCGGACGAAACGACAATAGACGCACCCTTGAAAACTCCGGTTACTCTGAAACGTATATGAACTCCGTCGTCTGCGCTCTCCGTATAAAGCCTGCTGGGGACAGTATAGCGCACTCCGTTACCGGGCTTAACATCAAGAGGAACTCCGGGAGAGGCAGGCTTGCCCTTGATATAATCCGCAGCATTCTTTCCGGCTCTTGAAGCCTCCTCTGAAACAAAATCGACTAGGTCATGAACGTGCAGAACATTTCCGCAGGCGAAAACTCCTTCGATACTTGTTTCAAGGCTCTCATCAACTGTCGGGCCGTTAGTGAGTGGGCTGAGCTCGACTCCGGCGCTGCGGGACAATTCATTCTCGGGTATCAGACCGCAGCTCAGCAATAAAGTGTCACAGGGGAAGTACTCTTCTGTTCCCTCTATCGGCCTGTTCTTCTCATCAACAGCAGCAACGAATACGCCTTCCAGCTTTCTCTTGCCCTTGATATCGACTACTGTATGCGAAAGCATCAATGGGATACCGTAATCATCGAGGCACTGCACGATATTTCTTTTAAGCCCGCTGGAATAAGGTGCAAGCTCAACTACAGCTTTTACCTTTGCGCCTTCCAGAGTCATGCGCCTTGCCATGATAAGCCCGATATCACCCGAACCGAGGATAACTACTTCCTTGCCGGGGATCACACCCTCACAGTTCACCAGCTTCTGTGCAGTTCCGGCTGTATATACTCCCTGCGGACGGAACCCGGGGATCCCGAGAGCACCTCTCGGCCTTTCGCGGCAGCCCATAGCAAGGACTATCGCCTTTGCCCTGATAGTTTCTGCACCGTGAGTGCGGGAGATCACTGTGATCTCCTTATCTTTGGATATATCCATTACCATAGCACCGAGCTCAAAATGGATACCGAGCTCGTAGACTTTGGCAGCGTACCTCTCGGCATATTCCGGGCCTGTAAGCTCTTCCTTAAAGGTATGCAGTCCAAAACCGTTATGGATACACTGGTTAAGTATCCCTCCGAGCTGGGTATCTCTTTCCAGGATAACGATATCGTCGATGCCGTTCTCCTTTGCGGCGATAGCGGCAGCCATCCCCGCAGGGCCTCCGCCGATTATAACAAGCTCAAATTCACGCATCTTCGCCTACCTCGCTTTCATAGCAGCCGTTCTTCTTAACATCTCCGATGCCTATACCCAGCTTTTCGGCAATTACAGCCATTGTCTTAGGCGAGCAGAACCCTGCCTGACATCTTCCCATACCGGCTCTGGTACGGCGCTTGACACCGTCAAGAGTAGTCGCGCCAAGCGGACGCTCGACAGCTTCTTTTATTTCCCCTTCGGTAATCCCCTCGCAGCGGCATACTATAGTGCCGTAGGCAGGATCCCGGGCGATCATTCTGTTCTTCTCTTCGGGATTCAGCTCAGCCATACGTGTTATTCCCTTGCGAACAGCATAGAAGGTCTCTTTCTTTTCCAGTGTAATTATGCTCCCGACGATCTCGGCAACATACTCTCCGATAGCAGGCGCAGAGGAAAGCCCCGGAGATTCTATTCCGGCAACATCAATGAATCCCTTACAGTCCTTGCACTCACCGATTATGAAATCGTGAGTATCGCCTACAGCCCTGAGCCCTGCAAATCCGGTGATTGTCTTGTTGAAAGGTATACCTTTTACAGAAAGCCCTGCCATTTGACGTACCTTGTCAAGCCCCTGACGAGTAGTTGCTGTATCTTCTTTATCCTCGATATCGTCTGCTGTCGGCCCAAGGAGAAGATTCCCGTGAACAGTGGGCGTCACCAGTATTCCTTTGCCCATTTTAGTAGGCTGCTGAAAGATAGTATGCGAAACAAGGCAGCCGGCATCTTTGTCGAGCAGCATATACTCCCCTCTTCTGGGGATAATGCTCAGCTTTTCATTGCTGACCATTGAATGTATCTTATCTGCATATACTCCAGCAGCATTGATAACGATCCTAGCTTCAAGCTCCCCCTTTTCAGTAAGTACTGTAAAGCTGCCATCGGTCTTTTTAATACCCTTGACTTCTGTAGAAAGGCGGAACTCGACACCGTTTTTAACGGCATTTTCAGCGAGCGCTATCGTCATCCCGAAGGGACATACAATGCCCGAGGTAGGAGCATAGAGCGCTGCTACAACATCATCGGTGAGAGCAGGCTCCATAGCTCTGGCTTCATCACCGCTTATGACCCTTACTCCGTCAACTCCGTTAGCCTTGCCTCGTTCGCAGAGCTCTTCCAGCCCGCCTATCTGTTCCTTATCAAAGCAGAGGACAAACGCTCCGTTGTTCTTGAATTCAAAATCCAGGAGCTTTGAAAGCTCCGGCAGCAGCTTGCTGCCACGGACATTGAGTTTGGCCTTGAGTGTCCCCGGGACACAGTCGAAGCCTGCGTGGATAATGGCGGAATTAGCTTTGCTGGTCCCTTCGCAGACATCGCTCTCCCGCTCAACGACACAGACCGAGAGCTGATATTTCGAGAGCTCTCTTGCAACAGCGCAGCCTATGACTCCCGCGCCGACGATGACAACATCATACATATTGGCTCATTCCCTTCTTATGACCTTACCGCATTGCACACGATAAGGCGATCTGATAAGCAGGAACAGTATCCAGGCTCCTGCAAAAGATACAAATTCACAGTAAAATCATAACACAAATTAGCTAAAATGTCAAGGTCTGAAACAGGATAGAGGTGTCCATAAGATCCCGCTGAACAAGCCTGCTTCGATAGTTGACATTATTCCTCGAAAGTGTTATAATAAAAGATATTTAAAATGGCGTATAATGCCGTAAAGAGGAGGTGCGAAGGTTTGGATAAATACTGCGTTCTGATGTCTGTTTATTATAAAGAAAAAGCTGAGCATCTTGAAGCGGCGCTTATGTCTATGCTGGATCAGACTCTCCTTCCTTCGCAGATCGTTCTGGTCGCAGACGGTCCGCTGACAGATCAGCTTGAAGAAGTCATCAGCAGGATCTCTTCCATTTCAGACGGTCTTCTGGAGATCATCCGTCTGGAAAGCAACAGCGGTCTTGCAACGGCACTAAACACAGGTCTTGAGCATTGCAGGTATGAATATGTCGCAAGAATGGACAGCGACGATATATCTCTGCCCGACCGCTGTGAAAGGCAGCTCAGATTTATGACAAGACACGGCCTCGATATCTCCAGCGGCACTATCGAGGAATTCTCCGACGATCCGGGAGAGGTCGAGACTCTGAAGACCTTGCCGCTCTCCCAGGATGCTATTCTCCGCTATGCTAAGACGCGTAATCCATTCAACCATCCCTGCGTTATGTTCCGGCGCTCCAGAATAACCGCTCTCGGAGGATATGACAATAATTATCCCTTCTTTGAGGATTATCAACTTTGGGTAAGACTGCTCCGTAACGGGGCTCGCTGTGCGAATATCAAAAAGCCCCTGCTTAGGATGCGAACCGGCAGCGGGATGTTCGCCAGGCGCGGCGGATTCAGATATCTGCGATGCGCACTGAAAATGGAAAAATATAAGCTTCGCTGCGGGTTCTGCTCCGGGTTTGAGCATCTGAGCAGGATAAGCGCTATGACTGTATTCTGCCTTACACCCGCTGCCCTCAGAGAACACCTATACAAAAAACTTCTCCGGAGAAAGGATGTGGCAAAGACCGGTGCTTAACAGTATACTAAAACTCCTGATAAAACCGCTCGACCCGGTAAACAGGATCCTCCCTAAAAACAAGACAAGTATCCTCATATATTCAAATCTTGGCTTCAGAGACAATACCAAAAGCCTATATGACCATCTTGTTTCGCTGGAATACAATGAACGCTATAAGATAACCGTCTGCTGCCCGGAAGCTGCCAAGCTCAGGAAAAATGCTCCTGATAATGTCCGCTTTGTCGGAAAAGCACGAGCTTTTATCTGTTTCCTCCGCGCCGGCTATATGTTCTACTCCTTCGGCAAGTTCCCCATAAAACCTGCCAAAAAGCAGACCGTTGTGAACCTCTGGCACGGAATGCCGCTGAAGAGTATCGGAAAGCTGGAAAAGGGCAAGAGCTTCGACGGGAAATGCTATTTTGATTACACTATCGCAACTTCTCCTTTTTTCGGGGAGATAATGGAAAAATGTTTCTGCTGCCGCAAGGATCAGGTCCTGCTTACAGGCCAGCCCCGCTGCGATAAACTGTTCAATAACGACCGCAAGCGGAAAAAGATCATTCTCTGGTTCCCGACTTATCGTACCAGCGAAAAGCTGGGCAGCACAAATTCCTCTTTCGCAGGTAATTACGGTATACCTCTTGTTGAAACTCCGGAGGATCTGGCTATGCTTGAAAATCAGCTCGCTCAGCATGGCTTCAAGCTCGTGATCAAGCCTCACCCCATGCAGGATAAGCTGACATCGCTTCCTCTTATGAAGCATATAGCCTTTGCAACAGACAAAATGCTTCTGCGAAGAGGGCTGGATATTTACGACATAATGTCCGAAAGCTCCGCCCTTATAACCGATTATTCATCGCTGAGCTTTGACTATCTGCTGCTTGACCGTCCTATCGCTTATACTGCTGACGATCTTGAAGCCTATGACAATCAGCGAGGCTTTTCTGTCGCTGACCCGAAGAGCCTTATGGCAGGCGAGATCATTACCGACCTTAACGGGCTGACACATTTCATACACGAGCTCGCAGCCGGAAAGGATAAATATGCTCAGCGCCGCAAAGAGGTAAATGCTCTTGTGAATTCCTCACAGCATGGGAACGCCTGTGAAAGCATACTTCTCGAATGTAATATCAGATAAGAGGGGGTCTTTGTCATCGGACTCAAAGGCGCAGCTTCGGCAGTCGGCGAAGCAATAAAAAGCTCATATTATCTCGGACGTTTCGTTTCCCTCAAGGTCGATAAGGATATAGTTCTGCTGGATTCAAGACACGGAGCCGAGCTAGCAGGAAATATCCTGGAGCTCATTAAAGAGATAAAGACTTCATATCCCGAAAAGAAACTCTTTCTCTCCGCTGTACCGAAAAGCAAAAAGAAGATCGCCGCACTCTTGAAGAGCGAAGGCATCCGGGATGTATCTCTCGTAGACCCTTCTTCCCTTTCTATGTATTCACTTCTTTCTGAGGCAGGATATTTGATAACAGACACCTCATTCCCCATGCGCTATATCAAAAAGCGCGGCCAGAGGATACTCAACACCTGGCACGGGACTCCTCTGAAAGCGATGGGCGCCGATGCCGCCGACAAAGGCATAGAGATCGGCAATATCCAGCGCAATCTGCTTATGAGCGATTATCTGCTCTTCCCCAACGAATATACAAAGAACAAAATGCTCAATGCTTACTGTATCGATGGATTATACAAAGGCCGTCTGCTTATGGAAGGCTATCCGAGGAACAGTGTCCTGACGGACAGCATCAAAGCATCAAAGCTGAAAAAGAGCCTTGGGTTTGAAGGCAAAAAAGTTTATGTATATATGCCTACCTGGCGCGGCAAAGCCTGTGAAGCAGACGATATCGCAAAAGATCTCTCAAAGCTGGACAGAAAGCTCGGAGACAACGAGCTGCTGCTTATAAAGCTCCACCCTCTTTCTGCAAGTAATCTTGATCTCAGCAAATACAAGCATATCAAGAAGTTTTGCTTTACAGTTTCGCCCTATTCTGTCCTGGCATTCGCTGATGTGCTTATAACAGATTATTCCAGTGTAATGTTCGATTTTGCTGTAACAAAGCGGAAAACCGTTCTTTTCTGCAAGGACGAGAATGAATATAAGAACGAGCGCGGCCTTTATATGCCCCTATCGGAGCTCCCATTTCCAAAGGTATCGGACTGCGATACGCTTCTGAAAGAATTAAGGAGCCCGAAGAACTACGATGATACTGCATTTATTGACCGCTTCTGCCCTTACGAAAGGAAAGATTCTGCCAAAAGGATCATCGCACAGTTCATCGGAGAAAAAAACATCTGCCGGGTCGAGCGCTGCTGTGACAGGTCAAAGGAGAATGTCCTTATCTACGGCGGGACTCTTGATGCAAACGGCATCACTGCATCTCTGACCCGTATGCTGGGAGAGATAGATACCTCCAAGCGGCGGTATATCCTTACATTCCGGACTCCGGACGTTGCCGGGCATCCGGAAAAGCTGGCAGCTATACCAGACAGTGTGCGGATAATGCCGATGTGCACCAAGCTGCAATACACCGCCTTTGAAGCTCTGGCTATCGGTCTTTACTATAAGCTAGGCTATCTTCCGGCCCAGAGGATCATCGAGCAGCTCTGCCGCCGTGAGGCCTTCAGATTCTTTGGCAGCATTGATGTCTCTAAAACCGTGCAGTTTGAAGGCTACGGCAAGAATATGATCCATCTTTTCCGGATGTTTCCCCGCCCGCGTTCCATCTTTGTCCACAGCGATATGCAGCGCGAGCTGAGAGGAAAAAAGATCCAGCACAGAATGTCGCTGGAAAAAGCATACAAAAGCTACGATAATGTTGTCTGTGTTTCCGAAGACATCATCCCGCCTACAAAGACGATCGCATGGGGTGACGAGCGTATAAAGGTCGTACACAACTGCATTGGCGCTGAAAACATCGTCGAGCGCGGGAACTGCGAGATCATTTTCGATGAAAGCACCGCTTCAAATATAAGCTGCGACAAACTCAAAGAGCTGCTGGCAGGAAATATGACTAAGCTCATTACCGTCGGGAGATTCTCTTACGAAAAGGGGCATGATCTGCTTATCAGAGCCTTTGAACGCTTCGCACAAACACATCCCGATACTCTGCTGATAATAATCGGCGGCTACGGCGATCTCTATGAGGAAACCCTGAAAAGAGCCGAAAGCTCCGACTTCGCGGACAGGATCGTCATAATCAGGCAGATGTCCAACCCTATGCCTGTTGTAAAAGCCTGCGACCTTTTCATCCTAAGCTCCAGATATGAGGCTCTGGGGATAAGTGCACTTGAAGCCGCTGCTCTGGGTGTTCCGGTCATCTCGACAGATATTCCCGGGCCGCGCGGTTTTTTGCAGGCCAACGGCGGATGGCTCGTCCCCCTCTCGGCAGAGGGCATTCTTTCCGGTATCGAAGCATTTTCTGAAGGTAAGATCAAGCCTATGAACGCAGATCTTATAAGCTATGACAAAAATGCAGCCCGTGAATTTGAAGAGCTCATATCCGAAAACCAATAGTGAAAGGCAAGACTTATGAACAAATATATCGAAAACTATAAGCGATACCGCTTTCTTCTCCGGGAGCTTGTCAAAAAAGGGATCAAGCTCAAATATCGGAGATCATATCTAGGTATAATCTGGACTTTGCTGGAGCCTCTGCTGACAATGGCTGTCCTGACACTGGTATTCAGCGCGATGTACGGCAACAAAAACAGAGCCTTCCCGGTATATATCCTGACCGGACGTCTCTTCTACAGTGCATTTGCTCAGGGGACACGCTTCGCAATGAAATCTATACGCGCGAATGCAGGAATGATAAAAAAAGTTTACGTTCCGAAATACCTTTATCCTCTATCCAGCGTGATCTTCAACTATATCATATTCCTGATCTCTCTGATAGTGCTTGTCGCTGTCTCAATAATACTGGGAGTATATCCTTCCCTATGGACACTGACCGCTGTCATCCCGCTGACTATACTGTTCATGCTGACTCTTGGCATAGGTATGATACTCTCGACCTTCTCTGTATTCTTCCGGGATCTTGAATATCTCTGGGAAGTCGGGCTGATGCTCATAATGTATACCTGTGCTATATTCTACGATGCCTCGATGCTGACAAAGACAAAAACAGACTGGATCCTCAAGATCAACCCTCTTTACGGGCTCATTAAATGCTTCCGCGACAGCGTCTACGGCTCCTCTATGTTTGAAGAGCCATACTGGCTCTTGATGCCGCTCATTGCAAGCATCGTATCTCTGATACTCGGATTCCTGCTCTTCAAGAAGAATCAGGACAAGTTCATTCTGCATATATGAAAGGAAATACTCTATGCCTAACTACGCAATAGAAGTCAAAGATATCTCGATGAAATTCAATCTGAGCCAGGAAAAGCTGGACAGTCTCAAAGAGTATATGATCAAATTCATAAAACGGCAGATCAAGTATAATGAATTCTGGGCACTTAAAAATATCAGCTTCAAAGTCGAAAAGGGCGACAGGCTCGGCATTCTCGGCCTTAACGGCGCCGGGAAGAGTACTCTGCTTAAGGTCATCGCAGGTGTGTTCAAGCCGACAGAAGGCTCTGTCATACGACATGGCAGGATAGTCCCTCTGCTGGAGCTTGGAGCGGGCTTCGACCCGCAGTATACCGGTAAGGAAAACATCTACCTTTACAGCTCAGTACTTGGTTATTCAAAGCAGTTCGTAAACGAAAAATATGATGAGATCGTTGAATTCTCCGAACTGAAGGAATTTATAGATGTACCGCTGAAAAACTACTCCTCCGGTATGAGATCGCGTCTTGGTTTCTCGATTGCAACGCTTGTTGAACCGGAGATACTTATCCTCGATGAAGTCCTATCCGTCGGAGACGCTAAGTTCCGGAAGAAGTCAGAGAACAAGATAATGAGTATGTTCGATTCCGGTGTAACAGTACTTTTTGTATCCCACTCCATCGAGCAAGTAAAACGCCTCTGCAACAAAGCGATAATCCTCGACCACGGCAAACTGATCGCTCAGGGCAATATAGACGAAGTTGCAGCACAGTATGAAGAGATGACAAAGTAAGATCATGACAGTCGCAGGAGCCTTGACCGCTGCTCTGGAACTGAGCTAAAAACCGTATACATAATCAGATACAAGCAAAAGCCGTATATCCTCTTCGGAGAGGATATACGGCTTTTGCTTCTTCGCTGCTAAAAAACAGCGCAATTTATTCACAAAGCTCTATTTTTGCATTGCATTTCTCAAAGCTCTCAATTCATCCTGCTTCAACTCACGGTATTCCCCCGGCTGGAGCATTCCGAGCTTCAGCGGGCCTACGGCTGTTCGTTTAAGCCTTGCGACCTCAAGACCGACTGCCTCGCACATTTTTCTGATCTGGCGATTGCGGCCTTCGTGGATAGTTATCTGAAGCACTACTCTTCCGGGCTGCTTGTCAAGGACGATTACATTTGCCGGAGCGGTCATCCTGCCGTCGATCTCGATCCCGCTGGAAAGGGAGACAAGCTGATCATCGTTGATATCCGGACGTACTGTGACACGGTAGGTCTTGGAGATATGCTTAGAAGGATGCATTATATCGTTGGCAAAAGCGCCGTCATTCGTGAAAAGCAGCAAGCCCTCAGAATTGCGGTCAAGCCTTCCTATGGGGTATACTCTGTCCGGAAGGTCTTTCAGCAGCTCGCAAACATTCTTTCTGTCGAGCTCATCACTCATAGTCGTTACATAACCGCGAGGCTTATGCATCATAATATAATAAAGCCTGCGCTTTTTGACCTGTTTAATGGGCTCGCCGTCGATAGTGATAAGATCGGTCGGCAGAGCTTTGTCACCCAGCTTGCAAGCTCTGCCTCCTACCTTGACTCTTCCCTGAGAGATGAACTCCTCGGCCTTCCGGCGCGAGCAGGCACCGCTCTCGGATATGAGCTTTTGTATGCGCACCTTCTCCAAAGTCATCCCTCCATGATGTCAGTTATACAGAGATCTAAGCTGCTTTGATCGAAAGCCTGGCTACGAGCCTGCCATCGAGATAATATCTTGTGGTGCCGACCGTCTCTCCGGAAGATACAGGAAGATACAGGAACGGTTTAATGAGCGTTACCCTTTTGAGTCTGGCGGCGGCGGATGCAGGAAGCCTGATCTTCCCACATTCAGCCTCGCTAATGACATCCTCTCCGCAGACAGCAGCTATTTTATAGCCTGTCAGCTCCGGAGTAAGCTCTATATCGCGTATCAGCTTGAAACAGGAATCATAGAGTGCAGAATGATCCGCCCAATCGTTCCGGTCGTTGAGCGTAACACAGATAAGCTCGCTTCCGTTCCGGCTGCAAGCTGAAACGAGACATCTTCCCGCCTTATCTGTAAAGCCAGTCTTGACTCCGAAAACGCCTTCGCAGCTTGAAAGCAGCTTATTGGTATTTTTCAGCCAATGTTTTGCGGGAGGATCACCGAAATCGACCTGGGCGTTTTTCTTGCCGCAGATCTCTCTGAAATCGGGATCCTGTAGGGCAGCTCTTGTGAGCTTTGCCATATCCAGAGCTGAAGAATAGTGCTCGTCGGTATCATCATCCAGCCCGGAGGGCGTAACGAAATGTGTGTCCTCCAGCCCCAACTCGGCTGCGCAGTCGTTCATCATATCAGCAAAGCCTTCAATACTCCCGGCAATACGCATAGCTGCGGCATTTGCGGCATCATTCCCGCTGGGGAGCAGCATACCGTATGCAAGAGTGCGCAGAGTCACCGTATCACCCTCCGAAAGCCCCATAGAGGAGCCTTCTGTCCCGACAGCAGAGCTGTCAACAGTGAACGGATCGTCAAGCCCCTCACCTTTCAGGACAAGCAGAGCTGACATGATCTTAGTCGTGCTGGCCATAGGGAGACGCTGTTTTTCATTTTTTGCATAAAGGACATCGCCCGAGAGCGCATCGATCACTACACAGGCTTTGGCTGATACACCGTTCTCTGAGACAAAAGCCTGGGCTGAACCCTCAGAGACAGAAGAAACAGGGAAAATTGCGGCGAGCGAAAGGATGCCGGCCGCAATAACAGAAATCAAACTCATTCTGAGCCACCTCGCAGGTATTTTTATATACCTAGCATACGCAGCTCTGTGGTCATGATACGAGGAAGATCATTCCTCTTCGGAATCGACCTCGAAATCCTTTTCCTTCTTCTTGCCTGTCTTTTTGTCAATGAGATCAACGATCTTATCAACGACCTCAGGCACGACATTGGCGATAGCGTTCTGATAATTAGTATTAGTAGTCATCTGGAGCAGCTTAGTTTCACCCTCGCGGCAAACGATGAAAGCCATCGGCTGCACGGTAACGCCTGCACCGGAGCCGCCGCCGAACTGGCCGCCGGCCTTGGTCGGGAGATCGCTTCCGCCGGAAGCAAAGCCCATAGATACCTTGGAGATCGGGATAATAGTAGTACCGTCAGCAGTAACGATCGGCTTGCCGACTACGGTTTCGCACTCTGTCAGCTCCTTGATCTTCTCCATAGCTGTTTTGACCAACTGCTCCAACTTGGTGTTTTCGCTCATAATTATCTATCCTTTCTTGAATGCCGTATACTTGCCGCACCAAGGCTCAGACCGTACAGTGCGGAAATATATCGAGCAAATTATTCCAAATATCCGCCGTTCTCACGGTCTACCGTAACTGCCCCGAAAGGAGCCACTATAAGCTGCCCGACAGTGCTCTCTGCACTGAACTTATTAGCCATACTGCCGTTTTTTCTCTTCTGCTTCATGAGCAGACATAGCCCCAGGAATACTGAGAGAACGATAAAAGGCGTCGTCGATACAGAGATATCTATCTTTTTATCGCCGTTCCTGATCTTCAGGGAAAAGATCTTGCAGGCCTTTTTCCTGCTCTTCTTTTTCGTCTTTTTACAGCATTTATTTTCGTCGCACATTATATTTACCCCTTATTCTTATTCATGCCGCTGCAGCGTTAGCTTTAGCAGCTTTCTTTTTCTTTCGTCTCTCCCGTAGGAAGATGATAAGGAAATTGACTCCTGCGCAGAAAGCGATAGCTATCATAGTTGAAGGACGCACTCTTACGGTCAGCCTGGCTGAACCGTCCAGCTTATTCTCGCAGAAATGGCACCTTACCTCTGCCTGCTTGACCTTCAGCGTAAAGATCATCCCGATCTTTGAAAGGATGCTGAACATCGCTCTCTGTGCGATGCCGTAATAGATAGCGGCTTCGTGAGCATCAAATCTTCCGACATCAGCCTGAAGATCAACATCCTGGAAGCGGACAGCCTTGCAGAATTTCTTGACTGTTTTCCACCCCAGCGGGATATAAGGCTTTACCATTGCGATCTTCGATTTGATAGCAGCGATCTTTCCGGGACCTTTTTCTTTCTTTTCTTTTTTATCCTTTTCTTTGCCCTCCGGCTTTTCATCAGGCTTGTCCGCATCTTCTCCTTCTGCCGGTTTTTCCTCAGAAGGACTCGTTTCCTCGCCTGTATCTGTATCAGAATCTTCCTCTTCCTGCTTTTCGGAAGATTCGGTTGTCTCCGAAAGCTCTGTTATAACGATATCGTCATCGTCATCAATATCAGGCGGGAGCCCAAGATCTTCGGCAAGCAACTGATCGAAATCCTCGGAAGAGATTTCCTCAGAGGGATGCGTCTCTTTCTTTTTGCCTCTGGGGTAAAGAGTAAGGAAAAGCCATTTTGCGCTGATATCGATACCCTCAGATCGGCTTGCGCTCAAACGCAGCGTAACAGAAAAATGCAGCAGAACGATTATAAGGATCAGCAGACCAAGCATAGTCCACCAGAATATCCCCAGCCAGATCAGACCTGCTATTACCGCGATAACAGCCAGAATAATACCGATCAGCTTCAGCTTTCGTTTAATGGCTCTCACCCCCGTTTCGCTGCATAAAACAGCTTATTCCTCAGAAAGCTGTCCGCTCTCCTCGGCCAGAACTTCGTCTATGGTTATCTGCTCCGCCTGTTCCGGTATAGGCGGCAGCTCTGAGATACTTGATATTTTAAAGGAACGCAGAAACGCATCCGTTGTCTTGTAGGCTATCGGTCTGCCGGGGAGCTCCAGCCTCCCTGCTTCGCAAAGCAGCCCTTTCTCAACCAGAGAATTAACTGTCGAGGATGAATCGACTCCTCTGATATGCTCCACAAAGCTCTTTGTTACAGGCTGGTTATAAGCGCAGATAGCCAGCACTTCCATAGCGGCTGCCGAAAGAGCCGTATTCTTTTTGATCTCAAAGGCCTGCTTGATATTCTCTGCAAATTTCTGCTTTGTGGCAAGCTGATAGCAATCCTCAAGATGAAGCAGCTCTATCCCGCAATCCTCGCAGGAATATCTCTTCTCCAGAACAGCTATGACCTCGCCCAGCTCAACAGGCTCAATACCCGCGGCAAGCGCAAGCCTTCCGCCTTCGATAGGTTCACCGCCGGCAAAGAGGATAGCCTCAACAACGGCAGTTATTTCGTTTATATCCATTTTATATCCTCAGCTTGTTTGATAATAGATAATTCCTTGTCCCGGGGATCAGCGGAGCACAGCCCCAGTAATACCTGCGCGGAAACAGATTATCACGAGCTCCGTACATGATGACCGGCTCAGCATCGTCAGCGGGAGCTGGATTGCTCTCAGCCATATCCGATGAAATGGATTCAGGAACTGTCTTGATCGTTGTTTCGTCCTCAATATCATTATCCGACCGGACAATAGGAGCAAAAGCAGGTATAGCCTCATGCTCCGGCTCTGTAACACGGGGCTCTGAAAGCATAAGCGTCCTGGCTGAAAGCGCCAGACGGGCAGAAAATTCCGATTGGGCTCTGTTCTTTGATCCCGGCTCATAATAGATCTCTCTTACTGTCTCAACAGTCAAATCGGTCTTGGTCTCAGCCTTATCTTCGCCCGTGTCCTCACCGGAGGCATCCTCACTCATGAACTCAACGGGCTCTGTCAGCTCTGTCTCAGGCTTCTCAGCAGCGATTTCCGTTTGA
>CAMNNQ010000096.1 GCA_946545645.1 uncultured Clostridia bacterium
AGTTTTCATACGAAAAGGAAGAAAAGTAGGATGACGGCTCATCGGATAAAAAGTCTTCTTCGCTTGACAATCTTTTGCAGGTCGAGGAGAAGAATTATGTTTAAAAGAATAATATCATTCCTGACCGCCTGCCTTACGGCGGCAGGCGCAGCGGGTATATCTGCTTACGCAGAGTGGGGACAGTCTCTGTTTGATAAACAGGAATTCGACTGGGTCGTGGAGCCAACGATCATTGCGGGCGAATTGTTCGTTTCCGATCTGTCCTGGGGCGCATGGACCGACAGATGCGCGGTCATTTCCTATTTGGGAAAAGACGGCAGTTTTTCCGATAACGGCGGAAAATACGGCGTGATCGGTTATGACGGGAGATTCATAATCGAACCCGAGTACGATTCCTATTACAACAAATGCGGCAACGGAAAGCTGAATGCCCTCTATTGTTCCGACGGCTATTCGGTGTACCTTGATAGCAATTTGGATCAGATTCGCTCGGACAGAGTCAGCGAAGACACGATCTATCTCCGGTCTATGGATAATTCCTACGGTACGCCTATGATCGGCGGCGATGTTTACGATGAAGCGTTATATGACCCTGACACCGGGATCATCAATATAGCCAATATAGCTTATGAGAAAAGCACATATTACGATGAAAATGAACAGCCTGCCAACGTCGGAGTCTGCGGCAAAGGAACCGTGAGCGACGAGACTGCTGAGGTCTCCTACGAGTATAGGTGCAGGGTATTTGAAAATGTCGATACAAGCAAGCTGGCGGTCTATGCAGACGGAAAGCTTGTGACAGATTTTGTCTACGAAGATGCGGTCTGCAACAAGTTCCGTACGTATAAGGACGCTAACAGTAATATCTATGTTCACGAAAATGAGGTGACCGCCTATGTTGCCGCTTACAAAGACAAGAAGTGGGATATCTACAATTCCGACGGCAGCCTGATAGTGTCGGGAGCTGACGGATTTGACGGGCAGAAAGATTCAAACGTCATCATCTGGCAGCACGGCAAAAAAAGAGCCTGCCCGTTTCTTCCCACGGAAGGCTACGTTGCCGTAAAGAAAAACGGCAAGTGCGGCTACTACAACACCAAGGGTGAGGAAGTCATCAAGTGCGGGACTTTTCAGGACGTGCGCCCCGTACACAACGGGCTTGCTTGGGTAAAAACCCATCAGGGCCTGTGGGGAGTCATAAGGCTTGACAGTTCCAAAAGCATCGATACAACCGTAAGGATCGTCAAAAGGGAGGGCTTTCAGTCTCACAGTCCCGATGATATGTATATCATAGATTATAATGATGAATTCCGTGATGATAACAGCCCCGACAAGGGTAAGGCATTGGTTTACTTCGGCAGACAGATGTTCACCCGCGGTTCGAACCGGACGTACAGCAAGCAGATAGCCCAGCTGGCGGCAGGGCTTGTTGCCGCAGCCAGTGATCCAAAAGAATTCTTTGGGTTAGGCGAAACCTCCGGCAAGGGAGAATACATAGTCCCCGCTTATCGGGTGCTTGATATAAACGACAACGATATTTCGCTTTTCAGCTATCCGAAAAGCGAGTTCAACGAGAAGAATGTCAAGGGCGTTAATACAGGTGACAAGGATTTTGCTTTTTCGATAGCAATGAAGGACTTCGATGGTACCAAGATCATAATGCTTGTGCTGCGCGGTACGGAGACAAGTTATGAAACTTTTCACACCGATGCGGCGGCGTATTTTCACGGAACTGAAAGCTTTTACGGAAAGCAGGCTTTCAATACCATTCTTGATTACAAAAATGACGTGATCGCCGGTCTGAAATTTTTTCTTGACAAGCACCGTGATATTATCAGAGGCTGCGATGTCAAATATCTGATCACGGGTCACAGCCTCGGCGGTGCTGCGGCAAATCTTGTCGCTGCGGAGCTCAACAACACTCTGCTCGGCGTCAGCAGCACCAATGATATTTATGCTTACACCTTCGGCGCGATCAACCCGCTCACAAGCGAGTGCGATGACGCAGATTATTCAAACATCTGGAATATTTTTAATTACTATGATACCTTCGGCCCGAACGGTGCCGGTGTACCGATTTTGAACTTCAAGCCTACAGGCGGCGATTTGACTGCCTATAACAAGTTCGGAAATATTGTTCCGTTCCAATTTGATTACAGAACGATATTCCCTAACGGCGATAAAACTTATACCAATCATATTATGAGCGGATATTTCGATGCAGTCAAAACCGATAAGGCTGATCCCGGCAATGTAGGCAGCCAGTATTTCCGTCTGCACCTCAAATGCCCCATAGACATTCAGGTCATTGACTGCGAGGGCGATGTAGTGACGGAGATAAGGAACAACGAGGTGGTAGAGGAGCACACGCTGCTGCCTGCCGCAGTAGCGGAGGTCGATGAGGGCGAGTTTGCCAAAAGCATTCTGATCCCCGACAACGGAAGCAAATACTATGTCAGGATCATCGGTACCGGTGAGGGAACCATGACCTTGTTCTCGGAAAGCTTTTCCGGCGTGATTTATGACAGTTACTCCGAGGCTCGGATCACTCCCGAGATCGAATCCGCTTTCAAGGATGAGATCAAAATCGAAACCGGCAAGGAACTTTACCTGACGGTTGGCGGCGAAACAGGGCTTGCCAATGCCGACGAGCCGACTAAGGAGATTCCCGCCGAGATCGCGGAAGCCGTTAAGCGCGAGCAGCAGACCGAAGCAGAACAGCTGGACGAGGAAAACTCCGCGGGAGACAGCATCTCAGGCTCTTTGAGCAAAGCCTCCGAGGACAGTACCGGTTCCGACAGCGAAAACGGCAGTGCTGTTCATATTATCATCGTGGTCGTCGTCATTGCAGTGTTTATAGCCGTCATAGTGCTTATTGCGGTCAAAGTAAATTCCAATCCCGTAAAAAAACGCAAATAATTATGCAGTGAACTGATCACTTTGATCTGCGGGTTCTTTATCTTACCGTTCCATGTCATAAGAAAAAAGACAAAAATAATCAGCAGCAGTATCATCTTTTCGGATACTGCTGCTGTTGCTTTGCAGGGGAACGTGTTGTTGATTTCGTATGAGTTCATAAAGATGTTTTTATATGGTTGATATGTCTGAAGGTGTGGATCCCGTAAAACGGGAGATTGTTCTTTTCACAGAGCTTTTTTGAGCCAGCCATAGGGGGTGTTGGGGTGCATCGTCCTGCCGTTCCACTGGGTGAAAACGCTGCCGATGCCCTCCCACTTCGTGCCGAGCTGATGTGCAGTCTCGTCCTGCTCGAGTTTGTGAGCTTTGAGAAGCGTGCATAACTCCGGAGGGAGGCTCACCGTGCGCACCGATGTTTCGGTTTTCGTCTCGTCCTCGTAAAGCAAGTCCTGCATTACTGCGACTTCGGGTCGTTTACCGCAGACACCGCAAGCGGTACAACCTTTACAGCCCGCTGTTTCCTGACACTGATAGCAAAACATTTTCTGTTCCATGATATATT
>CAMNNQ010000097.1 GCA_946545645.1 uncultured Clostridia bacterium
TGTGCCGCGCCTGGCCGGAACTGCGTTCCGGTATGGGGTTCTACCCCATGCCCCGCTTAGGGCTCTGCCCTAAGAACCTGCCAAGGGCTGACGCGCCCTTGGATGGGCGCAATGTTGCCCGCTTTTGCAGTGCAGCACTTGATATGTGACCCCGCCACTAACAACGTCCCGCCCCTCTAAAGGAAAGACGCCGCTGAACCTATCGGTAGCGTCGCAGGGCGTAACGACGACCCACCAACGACAGCAAGCGACCGAAGGGAGCGCCGCGTCCCGGCGCTAAAAAAAAAGAAGGTGACAAGAAGTGGAAAATGATCTGTTTGAAAGGATCTATGATGAGACTAAATATGCGGCAAGACGATATATAGCCGCTAATTGTTTCGACATACGGGATATCGAGGATATCTTTCAGGAAACGTACCTCGCCGTGTATCGTTCAGTAATGAATCTGACAGAACGGATCGAGAATAGTGAAGCCTATGTCATCGCTGTCGCTAAACGAGTGGTTTCCCAGTATTATTCAGCTATCGCAAAATTGAGATCAAAAGTGAGCACCAGCCTTGCAAAGCTCACCGATAAGGAGCTGACAGAGGATATACCCGATGAAGTCGATATCGAGGACCTTACTGTAGATAAAGCTCTTGTAGAGGATATATTCAGAGAGATCAGTTCGCAGCCGAAGATAGTCGGAAAGATATTTTATTTGAGGTATGTTTCCGAGCTGTCTGTCAAAGAGATAGCTGCTGAACTGGGGCTTGGAGAGCAGTCAGTCAAGCAGAGACTGTATAGGACGCTTTCTATGATAAGGAGATCATATAAAAGGAGGGATATGCTTTGACCGAAAAGGAACTTATAAAACAGGCGATAGAAAAGGAAGCGTCCGATCCCTGTAAGCTGACAGCAATGGAAACAGTCGCAGCAGCAACACGCCGTGCGCGGGTCAGATCCGGACATAACGGACTTATCGCGGCGGCTGTGATGGCAGTGTTTGCTGCTGCGGCCGTCGGAGTGTTTGCGGCAGTGTCGGCAAACAGAAATAAACCCGACACCTCCTCCGCAGCCGGGTCGGAGGCTTCACAGGTGCAGAAGTCACCGGAACAGGAGAAAGATAATATAAAAAGCGTAACACAAGCCTTCGAGGCTGTCCTCGACCCGGAGCTCCGGGATGGCAAGACCGTTTCCCGGGAGATCCCGGGAACAGACCTGACCATGTTCATCAAGGAAAAGAGCATCACAGTCGCCAGTAAGCTGGGGGAGACCTACACCACCCGGGAGGTGCTTTACGGCAACGGCGTACTGGACAGCGCGTCGCTTGAATCCGTCTACCTTACCGACTTCGATCAGGACGGCGTCACCGACCTGGCCTTACAGACCAACGATCCCCTTTATAACGGCAGCTCCAGAGTCCTGCTCCTGAGGCTCACCAAAGATATGACTGTCTCCCACAGGGCCGAGTTCTGCGGCGTCAGCTCCGCCAGCTTTACCCTTGACCCTCGGTATACCTCCGGGGAGCTGGGCATCATAATCGAAAAAAAGGGCTTCAACAAGTTCATCGGAGTGCCGGTGCTTTGGAGCGATGCCGACGGGTTCGGAGCCACCTACTCTCTGTCTGAGGTCACAGAGATCTTCGCAGGGGAGTACGCAGACGCCGCCAAAAAGGATATGAGATCCGAGTTCGCCTCTTTCAGCTATGACAGATCCGAGAGCTTTAACGGGGGCGACAGCTTCGATCCCAACGGTGACGGGGCTGAGCTCAATCCCATCCGGGAGCAGCTCAACTCCGGCGGCACAGTCACCAAGCAGAACTATATCAAGGAATTCAGGGGCGACAGCTCCCAGGGCATTATGCTGGCGACGGTCCTGACCATGGAGGAGTTCACCTCCGGGCTGGAGCTTTGCGGCTGCGAGGTCCACGGGCATATCAGGCTGGGATATGACACCCTTTCCGGCGAGATCCTGAGCGTCAAGAACAACGGCGACACGGTGCTGCTCTACGAATACCGGTCCGCCGAGACAAGGCTGGGGGATCTCTTCCTGACCTACAGGAGATTTATCCCTCAGAGGAACTGCTATATAGTCTATTATTTCCGGATGAAGGACCCCACGGAAGAGCAAATCCTGAGATACTGCCCGTCGCAGCTGCTCCGCTCGGCAGGGGTAGGGGAGAACTGCGTGCTGATAAATGCATACCGCCCCAGCGACCTCTGCGACCTTCCCGGCGACGCCTTTAAAATGTACTCGCCCCAGGACGGCGCCGAAGCGGTATTCCACTTCGTAAAGGTCGGGGATAACTTCGAGGCCGTGCTGGACATGGTGTCCGGTACAGGCACAGAACCCATGAAGCTGGACACGTCCGTAACGGTATACTACCAGCGCGGGAGCGATCAGGAGACCCGCGAAGCCAGGCTGGGTCTGGGAGATTCGATCTCCGTCGCAGCCCTTGACAGTCTGGCGTCAATACCCTCCTTCATCCTGACCTTCACCTTCCCTAGCGGCTATGAGATGACCTACACCTTCAAATTCTGAAGGTCTTACATACATCCCCCTTCTCCTGAAAGCAGGCACCCGCGGCGATCTACGGCGCGGGTGCTCTGCGTTTTGTGCAGGGCGGAAATGCGCTCCTCCCCGAAGGGGATGAGGCAGCGGGTCTTATCCGGCGGACAAAAAAACAGCAGAGGTCGCCCTCTGCTGCCTTGATGATAAAAATAGTGCCGGCCTGCCTGTAAGCCGGGTTCTGTCGTGTACGGTAATCTATCTAGGCCGCCCGTCGCCGGACGGATCAAGCCACCTACAGCCCTGAGCCTGACGAGCAGCCATTAGCTCAAAAAGCTGCCATTGGTGTTGCACCGGATAAGGTTTACATGGCAGCGCCGTCTCCGACGCTCCGGTGAGCTCTTACCTCGCCTTTCCACCCTTACCGCACCGAAGCGCGGCGGTATATCTCTGTTGCACTGGCTCGGAGGTCGCCCTCGGCAGATGTTATCTGCTATCCTGCTCTGTGGTGCCCGGACTTTCCTCATGAACATAAGCGTTCACGCTACCGTACAGCCTGCCGGCAAGGATGATTATAGCACAAAAGGAGGGGATTGTCAATGCTTTTTCGATCTGCATCGGTGCAGGATATACCGCTCATCGTGCATTGCAGACCCTGCGCTGAAAAAAATTCCCCCAAGCCCTTGAAAAATCCGCCGTTATCTGTTAAAATATAATATAGGCAACACCGCACGACCCGCGGCTAACGCCTCTGCACATCATCTGCTTGCCAGCTTTCCGTCATATTACCCAAATTCTCCTTGAC
>CAMNNQ010000098.1 GCA_946545645.1 uncultured Clostridia bacterium
TATCTGTCGATACCAAAGTCGTGGGTGCGCTCGGGCAAGCACTATATCCTCAAAGCCAGCGGCGATTCTATGATAGATGCAGGCATCGACGACGGCGACCTTGTGCTTGTCAAGATGACAAAGAAAGCGGAGCTTGGTCAGATAGTCGCTGCCCTTGACGAAAACAATCAGAGCACACTCAAAAGACTTGTGTTCGATGCAAAGAAGGAAAGACCTGTTCTCCATGCCGAGAACAAGCGGTACAAAGATATATGCCCACAGCAGATAGTGATACAGGGAGTGGCGGTGAAAGTTATCAAGGATCTGCTGTAAGAACAGGAGAAGAAATTGCAGACCAGTGACAACAGACGAAAGATGCCCAAGCTGAAATGTCCCCATTGCGGCGGACGCTGTGCCGATGTGGCAGATGCAAAGCTGAAAAACCAAAGCGTGCTGACAAAGACAGAAAGTGAACCTGCGGACTTTATGATAGAGTGTCCGAGATGTCACAAGCTGTTCGGACTGTATATCAAACTGCTGCACAGCGCGTGAAGAAGAGATCGGGTAATACAAATCGGAATTTGACGAGGATATGATTTTGATGAAATTAGAAAATGCAGAATTGAAAAATATCGAAAGAATCGTGGCTATATCAAAGGCTGCGTTTGACAGCGATATTAATGTTGGTGCTTCCGAAGCAGGTGGACCTCCTGATTATGATTCTATTCCCTGGCACATTCAGATGAAAAATGAAGGACATTTGCTACAGGCAACTGTGGATAGAGAAATCGTTGGTGGTGCAATTCTATTTGTGGACAAAGACGGTGAAACTTTGTACATTGGTAGAATATTTATAGACCCGGTTCATTATCGGAAGGGGTATGGTCTTTCTTTGATGAAAATGGTAGAAACCTTCTATCCCGGTATCAAGAAAATTAAACTTGATACACCTCTTTGGAATGTAAGAACGAATGCTTTTTATACAAAGCTGGGTTACTGCGAAGTGAAACGAGATAAGGGGTTTGTTTACTACCAAAAAGAATTAGATTGACAAATTTCTTATTTATCATATACAATATTTGAAAATATGAATAACAACTGTAGTCTAACCATCCACCCGGCGGTGAATTCGGGAACAATGGGTCGGGATCATTACAATATCAGAGCATTGCTCTGTGCGTATGATCCCGGCTCTTTTTGTTTTCATATATATTTTTTTGAGAGGAGAGATCGAATGGAAAATGTTCAGCCACTGAATACCGTAGGCGGTGAAGATCTGCTGCAAATGCACCTTCCGCCGCAGCAGTTTATTGTTGAAGGTCTGCTGCCTGTCGGACTTGCAATGATCGTAGGTGCGACCAAAACAGGCAAATCGTTTCTGACTCTGCAGCTGTGCCTTGCTGTGTCACAGGGAGAACCGCTGTGGAATTACCCGACAAAGAAAGGCCATGTGCTGTATCTTGCTCTTGAAGATCCATGGACAAGACTTCAGAAAAGAGTGCTGAGTATGAAAGGAACAGCAAGCAACTTTCTGCAGCTGTCTATCGACTCGGAGACTATCAACAAAGGTCTGATAGAGCAGATAGATGATTTTCTCAGGCAGTATCCCGATACTGTCCTTGTTGCCGTTGATACCTTTCAGCATATCAGGGATAACGAGATCAAGCGAGGAGTGAGCATCTATGCCCACGAGTATGAGGAGCTTATGGCTCTGCAAAGATATGCGCTCAAAAACAGGATAGTCATTCTGCTTGTCCACCATTCCAACAAAGCTAAAAGCAGTGATCCCTATGAAGCTGCATCAGGAACAATGGGCATCACCGCTGCACTTGACACCTATCTGTTCATAAGAAAATTGAAAAGATCGGATACCAAGGCGATGCTTCACATCAGCGGAAGAGATGTCGGCGAGAAAGAATTTGTTATCGAAAAAGATGATAGCGGACTGTGGAGAATGGTGCAGGGAGATGAGCAGCAGGAGGAGTTCAGCCGTATAGTTGCTGTTGTAGGTTTGTATCTGAACAATCACGTCTGGAAAGATGCAGGCGAAAGAAAGATGTACCGCACAACACCCGTGTGTCTTGTGGAGGATATGATCGCAAGCGGTATAGAGCAGGCAAGAGACCTCAACCCTATGAACATCAAAAAGGATCTCAATGCAAATGCAGATCAGCTTGCCAAGCTCGGTATCCGTTTTGACGGGAGCTACCGAACAGGCAAAGAAAGATTCCTCACTTTCTATCCGGTAGAAAAGAAGAAAGAATACTCTATCGTGGATATCCCCAAGGGCATCCGTTTGTGCAGCGATGTCACCAATGACATGATGACACTTGAAAATACAGATATACACAATGACACTTCAAGTGTCACTTGCGATTCACTTCCTATGGGTAGTAATCAAGTGTCACAAGTGTCACAACCGTCACAGGTCGATACTTATCGTATTGAAATGGATGACCCGATAGCCAGCCTGGCAAATGTCGCAGGATATTTATTCGATTACAAACGGTGCGGCATTCGTTCTTTTGAAGAATTCTGCCGCGATGAAGAACTGAAAGAACTCAAAAGCAAAGCGATAGATGTCACGCCAAACGAATTGAACTCTTCGCAGCTAAAGCAAACTGAAAAATTTGTTCTCTCGGGAAAAAACAAGGTGGATCTGTATCAGCGCTTCGGAAAATTGTTTGTACTCGCAGCACAGAGCAGTCATTAGTTTCTTTCTTTTGCAATAAAAAGGTGAGATGACTCTCTCACTTCCTTTTGCCCTGGCGACTGTCGGTCGCTCCAGACTGGCAAAGCAAAGTCAAGAGCAAATTGAAAAAATCAAAATAACAATAGAATTATTTATCCACGACAAAAAAGGCCTTTTGAAAAATCAAAAAGCCAGATGTATAAGGCATGATTATTTATGCGGAAATCTTTTTCTTTTTATCGCTGTCTATGCCCATTATCGCTATGTGTTCCTCTGGAAGTCTTAATTCAAACGGTTGGCGATCACGCATAACTGCAAATATTATTGCGGTCAGTTTTCTCATAGCCGCTATCTCGGCAACTTTCGGTGGCTTTGTTTCTTTTTTTGAATCGAAATATTTGGCCAGCACAGGATTCGCTGCATCTCCCTTTATGGTGCGGTATACACTGTTCTGTACTGCCATTCTTAGCATCTTTCTAACTAAAGATGAACCCTTTTTACTGATGCCTAAATGCTTTTTTCTGACTGTTCCAGATTTGTTGACGTTCGGATCAAGACCATAGTAAGCTGCCAACTGACGGTAATTCCTGAACCCGTCAAAGTTTCCAGTCTCACCTATCAGTACAGCTGCTGTCTGTTTTCCGACACCTGGTATCGTCATCAGCAGCGCTCTGTCCTCATTAAGTGTTTCATTCAGTTCAAACAGCAATTCTAAGGCATTATCATTTTCAGTGATTGCCTCTTTGATACCCATTATTGTTATGGCTATGCTTTTTATGATAGCGCTGTGCGATGGTGTAGATATGTATTCCTGTCCGTTGTTTATCGAGGTCAGAATCATTTGAGCCTTGCTTTCAGACCAGTTCCGTCCACTTCTTGAAACTTTAGTTATTATCTTTGCTATTTTTTCAAACCCAGCTTCGTTAAACTCTTCTTTGCTTGCAAAATATGATAACAATGTTAAAGATGACTTTGAGCCAAGCCTGGAAAAAACTTTTACAAAGCCAGGAAGAGTTTGCTCAACATATGCTCTCAGTCGTTCTTCAGATACTACAAGCTGCTCCTCAAGAGCGTTGTGATTGCGACACAGGTCTCTCAATTCCTGTATTGTTTTACTTGGCATAATAGACGGTTTGAGATTTGTCATTCCATACATCGTTGCAAGCTTGTATGCATCAATCTTATCAGTCTTTGCACTTCTGATGTTGAAGTTTGAAGCTGCCTTGCTTTGCAGAGCATTAATTACGATCACCTTGTATTTGTGCTTGGTAAGATAGCGGTAAAGAATCCTATGATAATATGCCGTGGATTCCATAATGCATACTGGTTTCATATCAAAAGCATTTTCAACATCTTCAAGCTGTTTGATAAGCTTATCCATTGAAGTAGGATGATGAAAAACCTTTCCCCTGGAGAATACGGTTCTGTCAGGAGTTAGTATGCAGAAATCGCTGTACTCCTTGCTTACATCAATCCCTGCGACTGGTGAAATTGTCATAGCACACCTCCAAATTTTGATGAACATAGTTCCGAAAGATCTCCATGCTGGTAAATACGGGTAGTCAGTTGCCTGAACCCAACCGGCTGAAACGAAGAATTCTTTCCGAAATGAAAGGCACAGTCTAACGACGGGTTGTTCCGCCAAGCGGATCCCAGCAAGCATAGGTTGCATTCTTTCATTTCTCTACAAGAATTCTATCATCTGTGCCGGTTGAATGCAAGCATGGCACTCATATTGTACCTACTTATACTATACCGGCAAGCATAGCGCTGTGGCACCCACCCGCACTTTGCGGGCGCAGCCTTTGCACACAAGCGGGCGAACCCGCACCCCTTATTCTATCAGCGAAAGGAGAAAACTCATGGCGAGAAAACAGACAGAGCGAATGAATCTTCGTATGACTTCCGAGCAAAAGTCGATGATATTTGAGCGGGTCATCCAGGCAGGCTGTCCGTCCATCAACCGATTCGTTGTCAAAATGTGTTCGGAAGGGAAGATAGTTTCAAACGAGGCGCTTCGAGAAATAAACAAAGAGCTTCACTACCAGGGCAACAATCTTAACCAGCTCACAAGGCTGGCTCACCTCGGTGAGATAAAGGTCATCGACCTGTCAAAGCTGCTTGCGACATACGAAAAGCTGCTGGAAACAATCGCAAAGGAGAGTGAAAAATCATAGCTATCATTCAGAATATCCCCGAGAGCAAACAGACTCCCTCGGCGCAGGGCAGGCTCATAAACTACTGCATCAGACCTGACAAGACGCAGCTCAACGAGCAGGTCAAGCTGGTCAGCGGCCACAATTGTGTGCCCGAGCTTGCACAGAAATCTTTTCTTGCAACCCAGGCTCTCTATTCCGCTGAGCAGGAAATGAGACTTGGCAAGGGCAGGAACAACATAAGGTTTTATCAGTATGTCCAGTCGTTCAGTCCGAAGGACAACATCTCACCCGAGCAGGCTCACAGTATCGGTATGCAGTTCGTCAAGGAGTTCTTTCCAAAGCACGAGGTGCTGGTGGCGACGCACCTTGACAACGGACAGTACCACAATCATTTTGTTATCAATGCAACGAGTTTTGCAGACGGTCAAAAGCTGCACATGAACAAGTTTTCTCTTGCGAAGATGCGCCGGCTCAATGACGAGATATGCGTCGCTCACGGACTTAAAGTGCTCGAGCCTTACGATCCGCACAAGCCCAGCATTAACCTGGGGCAGAGGGAATACAGAGCGCAGCAAAGGGGCAGCAGCTGGAAGTTTGAACTGCTGTATGAGATAACAAATCTGATGAAGACCTGCGGCAGCAGGAAAGAGTTTATCCACTGCCTGCGTGAGAAAGGCTACGATGTCAGGTGGGAGGAGCAGCAAAAAACTATGACCTACACCTGTCCCAACGGGCGAAAGGTCAGGGACAACAAGCTTCACGATACAAGATTTTTAAAGGAGGCAATGCAGCGTGAGTTCAGAATCAGAGAACAATACCTTGAACAGATTGTTCGGCTCGCAGAAACAGACGGCACAGGAACTCAAAGAGTTACCGTACCAGCCGACAGTCTATGCGATACCCAAAGACCACTGGGAGCTGATGCTTTCACAGCTTGGGCAGCAGACAGAGTTTCAGGAAAAGTTGTACCAGGTAATGAAGCGAATGCCAACAGCGCAGGGAATGACGAATTGCATCAATTTGACAATGCTGGATTCGGAGCAGACGATAACCAGACAGAACTCGGAGGTCAAAGAGCTGCTCCAACAGGTTGGGAGGAGTCGAGAAGAATTTACTTCGAGGCTGTCATCGCAGCTGTCCGAGAGCAGACAAGAGATGCTCAAAACAATAGATACTCTGAACAAGAGGCTGAGGATCTACTCAGTAGCAGTGCTGTCAATATCGGTGGTGCTGTCGGTGCTGGTCTGGGTGCTGTTATCTCACTTGCTGAAATGAGCGAAAGCGATGATCCCGAGGAGATACGCAAACGCATAGAGGCTCAGCTTGCGGGTCAGAACCTTGGGTTCATCATAGGCATTGTAATAGCTTTGCTGAAACAGGACAAGCAGGAAAAGACAGAGCAGCAGGAGCGTTTTGATGAGCAAGAGCAAAGGGAGGAACAAGACGAGGAGCAGACGGACGAGATGCAGATGATGTAAGGGGGAAACAAAGATGAGATATGAGATGCTTTTCAGGCACCTGCCTGATATGCTTACAGTCCCGCAGGCAGCAAAAGAACTGCGGATAGGCAAGAACCAGGCATACGAACTCATAAGACAGGGAAAGCTCATGGCTATATCAGTCGGCAGAAAGCTGATAGTTCCAAAGACTGCGCTGATCGAGTTTTGTAAGCTTGATACAAATTATTTGTTGCTTTCGCCGAATCCGCCGAAGTACAGTAGACTTTCGGGGAAATAAGGAGTATAGTGTTGGCTGAAAGGAGGTACGATTTAAAACGATAAGTGAAACGAGAGGAGAATCATATTGCGTACAACAGGACATCTGATCGAAAAACGAGGCAAGTGGTATGCTGTAATAAATCTTTATGATACCGACGGAAAGAGACACGAGAAATGGAAAAGCCTCGACCTTGAAGCAAAGAAAGGCTCCAAGACCGAGGCGACCTACCGTCTCAACCAGCTGCTTGCCAAGTACAATTCGGGTGAACTTTATCTGCATGAGGGAATGAGCAGAGCCGATATGGAACGGGAGAGGTTAGCTAATCTGAAAATAGGTGAATATCTTGACGAATGGCTTGAACTGCACAAAGGCAATGTGTCGGCTAACACCTATGAAAGCTATCGAATGTACATCGATCATCATATGAAACCGTTCTTTGACAAGCTGGGTATTGCTGTGAAAGAGCTGACAGGCGATGAGGTCAACGAATATTACGCTCATCTTCGTGCCGAAGGGCTCAAGGGAACGACATGCCAGCGTCATCATTCTCTGCTGCACATTGCGTTTAAATCTGCAATGAAACGCCGAGTGATACCGAGCAATCCTGTGGATCAGGCGGACAGACCAAAGGCTGTTCAGTTCATAGGTAACTATTATAATTCAGAGGAGATAAAGCAGCTGCTCGACTGCACAAAAGAGGACCCCTTGCATATGGTTCTGCTGATAACAGCATATTACGGACTTCGGCGCAGTGAAGTGCTTGGGCTGAAATGGGATGCGATTGACTTTACAGAAAAGACTGTGAGCATCAAGCACAAGGTGCTTCAGGAGGGAAAGGAGGTTACAGGCTATGATTTCATGAAGACCAAGTCGTCATACAGAACACTCCCGCTTATCCCTATGGTCGAGCAGGCACTGATAGAAGAACATACTCGGCAGAAAGAGATGGAACGGGTATTCGGAAAGAGCTACAGCAAAAAGTATCTTGAGTACATCTGCGTTGATGCACTTGGTGAGCTGCTGAAACCGAATTATGTTACGGATCACTTTGCAGTGATACTCAAACAGAACGGGCTTCGGAAAATACGATTTCACGACCTTCGTCACAGCTGTGCATCGCTGCTGCTTGCTAACGGGGTGCAGATGAAACTGATACAGGAGTGGCTCGGTCATTCTGACATTTCAACAACGAGTAATATCTACACTCATGTTGACAGCGAGAGCAAGAAGATGTCCGCAAGGGCGATCGAGCTGGCGTTAGCTGAAAACGAGCCGGGGAGGGAGGGAGCATAGACTATACTATATAAAAGCTCATAAAAGCCCATACCATAAGAATGGGAATGGGTACGAATAAACGGCAACTGTAAGAAGATGTAAAAATTCTCGCAGTTTTCTCGCAAAAAAAACGAAAATAGTGTACGAATTTTTGGACTTGTGTAAAATAGACAAAACAAAACCGCCTTCTGCATAGCTTGCAAAAGGCGGGAATATGCGGCTTAAACCGCTTGTTGGCGCAGATGGAGAGATTTGAACTCTCGCGACGGGATTGCCGTCCTACCGCATTTCGAGTGCGGACCCTTCAGCCACTTGGGTACATCTGCATATTAAGTTAAGTTTGGAAATTTGCGAGAAATCTGCGAGACGCAGCCCAAGAAATCAAAACCTGTGGTCAGCTGAAACCGCTTTAAAACAGGGCTTCGGTCACATTGACAGTGACAGAACCGACTATGTTTCGAGTGCGCCCCGTTATGACCGCTTCGATACGTCTCCGTTGGTGCCGAACTTCAATACGACTAATATATTATACACTATTTTATTGCGAATTGCAAGTCCTTTTTGACCACAAATATATGTTAATTTTCTATGAATGTGTTTGGTGCCCGTTTATCGTGGTTAACATATTATTTGGCAGAATTAACGAAAAACAAGGTAATAAATTGTGCATACTTTTTCATCATTTTTTTAATTTTTCTCTTGCCTATGAACAAGGTTTGTGATATAATAAAAATACACAGGTGTCGGGAAGCCTTCCGGCACCGCTCAATTTGCTGAAAGGAAGATATTAGTCATGGCGTTGAGAAGGAAAAGAGAAGAATCTACAAACGATAAGATAGTTCGCCTTTATCAGGAGGGCAAGTCGGTTTCAGATATCTGTGCAGAGGTCGGTATCAGAAACGATATAGTGACCGGTGTTATCCAGAGAAAACTGGGTCCGGATGCAGTCCCCGATGCGGTCATCCCGCATGAGAAGAATCCCGCAGCGGAGGTCATCGCCGCCGCTTCAGCAGCTCCCGCATCCGAGGTTCCCGCAGCTCCTGCTGCCGATACTCCTTCTTCTGAAGATCTTGACGGCATGAGCAAGCTCGAGCGCTATATGTTCGAGAAGAAGAGAAAGATGGAAGCTGAGGCAGAGGCTTATGAGAAAACTCCTGTCCCCGAGGCCGTCCCCGAGACTACTCCGTCCAATGACGAGCCGCTCTTCGGGACCAAGTCTCCTGTTTTTGAGAGGCCTGCGATCACAGAGCCTGAGATCCCCGCTCCTTCCCTTAGTTTTACAGCTCCCGAACCCAAGGAGGAAGTACATAAGGTAAGCCTCGTTGAGGAGTATACAAGGACACATTCTTCAAACGGAGATAATATGTCTTCCTCTAGTTCTTCTATGGAAGGAATTTCGCTGGTCTCCGACGCTATCGCCGAGACAGCTTCTAAGGTGCCGTCCTATACTATCCCCTCGGCAGGGGAGTCCTATGCGGAGATGGATGCCCTCGTTCCGCCCGATCTTGAGTCGGCCGATGTTATCGCAGACGCTCCTATCCTCTCTTATGACCGCTTCTCCGATCACAGCGATGAGGATGCTTCCGCAGAGACTGCCGCCGAAGCGCCTGCAGTTGAGACTTCGGCAGCTTCCGATCCCGGTGCAGATGTCGCCGGCAAGGCCGCTAATAAGATGAAGGCCTTTGCTCTCAGTCAGATCGAGGCCAATAATGCCAAGATCGCTGAGCTGGAGAGCCGCAGCGCTTCTATCAAGAACGAGTATTCAGCTAAGATCGAAGCAGCCAATACCGCTCTTACTCTCAGCCAGAGCAGCTTCGATACCATTGAGACCCAGCTCAATGATGCCTATAAGGCTTCTGAGCAGGCCAGAGATGAGCATAGTGTCGCTATCGCCGCTATCGACGACGATTACAGACGCAAGCTCGCCGCTCTCGATGAAGAATACAGGACTGCTACCTTCGAGGCCAATAATAAATATCAGGAGCTGGACGATAAGAACAGAGAGACTATCGAAAGGCTGGACGGCGAAAAGACCGCAGCTCAGGCAGATCTCGTTGCCAAGAGAAAGGCAGTCGCCGACATCCACGCTGTTATCGATACCGAAAGCGAGAAGCTGGGCGAGCAGATCAGGGCTCTCAAGGAAGAGAACGCCGGCTATCAGGCTTTCCTCTGATATCTATTTTGCAGAATTATACAGAGCTGTCGCTGCTTGCGGCAGCTTTTTTTGTCTGGCCGGGACAGCCTCTCTGGCCAGGAGATATCATCAGATGAAAAATTTGTGAAAAGTATTGAAAAAAATTTTAAGATATGTTATAATATCAGCGAGCAAATAAGCTCATAGAAAAATATAGAGAAAAAGGGGGAACAAAAATGGATACGACAATGGTTATCTTGTGGGCAGTGCTGTTTGTGGTTTTCCTGATCGCTGAGATCGCGACGCTCAATGCACTCGTATCTGTCTGGTTTGCTGTCGGCGCGCTGGCTGCAATGTTCTGCGCTATCGCTGACCTCAAATTCGTCTGGCAGATGGCAGTCTTCGTTATCGTATCAACTGTCGTGCTTATTGCGACGCGGCCTTTTGTCAAGAAAGTCCAAGGCAAGACCGTCCCGACCAATTATGAGCTCGACGTAGGAAAACAGGCGGTCGTTATCGAATCGATCAACAATGTCCTCGGAAAAGGCAGAGTCAGGCTCGACGGTACAGATTGGGCGGCTGTCTCGGAAGACGGTGCAGAGTTCTTTGAGGGAGATATCGTCATAGTAAAAAAGGTCGACGGGTCTAAGCTCGTTGTAGCAAAAAATTAACGGAGGGGTAATAATAATGGATACACCCGTAATCATTGCGCTGATAGTAGCAGCATTCATTCTTCTGGTAATCATTTCTAACATCAAGGTAGTTCCGCAGGCTTATGTCTATGTAGTCGAGCGCTTCGGCGCTTTCCACGCTGCCTGGACAACAGGTCTTCACGTTAAAGTTCCGTTCATTGATAAGATCGCCAAGAAGGTCTCCATCAAAGAGCAGGTAGTAGACTTCAAGCCTCAGTCGGTCATTACAAAAGATAACGTAACGATGCAGATCGATACTGTCGTCTTCTTCCAGATCACTAACGCTATGCAGTTTACATACGGCGTTGAAAGACCTATTTCCGCTATCGAGAACCTGACAGCTACTACGCTGCGTAATATCGTCGGCGATATGGATCTGGAAGCTACTCTTACTTCCCGTGATTTCATCAATACCAACATCACCAAGATCCTCGACGAGGCTACTGACCGCTGGGGCATCAAGGTACAGAGAGTCGAGCTCAAGAACATCCTGCCTCCCGCAGAGATCAGAGACGCTATGGAGAAGCAGATGAAGGCCGACCGTGAAAGACGTGAAAAGGTAATTCAGGCTGAGGCCGAGAAGAAGTCTCAGATCCTTGTTGCTGAAGGTGAGAAGGAATCCAAGATCCTCCGCGCAGAGGCCGAGAGAGAGTCCAAGATCCTCCAGGCTGACGCCGTTAAGCAGCAGAAGATCCTTGAGGCGGAAGGTGAAGCGCAGGCTATCCAGATGGTACAGCAGGCACTTGCTGACAGCCTTGTAAAACTCAATCAGGCTAACCCCAGCGAGAATGTTATCCAGCTCAAGAGCCTCGAAGCCTTCGCAAAGGCTGCCGACGGCAAAGCTACAAAGATCATCATCCCCAGCGAGATCCAGGGTCTTGCAGGACTTGCAGCCGGCATCAAGGGCGCTATAACAGAGCCCGAGCAGCCCAAAGCATAATACAAAGTCAGTTGTTTGCTGATTGACCGTTCAGAAACTATATCACCCCGCTGCCAGGCAGCGGGGCCTTTTTTTTGTCGGAAGCTGTTTTCGCAAATATGTAAATAATATTGCATTTCGCTGCGCTTTGTGTTATAATATAAATTGGTAAATTTTTGATTTTCGATTGGGTGTGGATAGATTGAGGAAAAACAAGGGAGGACTTGTATTTGTCATCATAGTTGCGTTGCTGCTCTTCGGGTCAGCGATCGCAGAGATGGGGCTGGTCTTCAGAGTTACCTCCAAACAGACAAATCAATTGGGTATGGATAAGCTGGAGGTCATCGGCGGAGAGCTTGAGGACACTATCAATGAAGCAAAGCTCCAGACCATGCAGTTTGCCAACGAGCTGCAAAACAAGCTGGGGGACAGAAGCGAGTGTGAAGCCTTCATAAGGTTGAAAAAAAGCTATATGGACAGTAAAACAGACCATGTCTGCTTCAATGTCTATATGGCTGCCGACGGCTGGTTCTATATCCCTGATTTTGATGAGCCGGAAGATTATATCATCGAGAAAAGATCCTGGTATACGGGCGCCTTAAAGAAGCATGGCGAGCCCTATGTAACAGACCCGTATATCGACGCTATGACCGGAAATATCTGCTATACGGTCTCTGTAATGCTTGCTGACAACAAGACTATAGCCGCTATGGACTATACTATGGAGAATATCCAGTCTCATATCAGGCAGATGAACGAAAAGGGAGAGCAGAAGGCCGTTATCGTTACCGAAGAGGGCGTTATCGCAGGCTGCTCCGATGAATCCTATGTCGGAAAAAACCTTCTCCAGTTTATCCCGGATTATTCAGGTATATTCTCGCTGGTCAAGAACAGCGAGGGCTCTGTTTCGATAGATCAGCGCGGCGAGAACCTCTTTGCTGCAAGATCTCACTTCGGATGGTATCTTATCGTCAGCGAGAATAACTGGTCGCTTTACCGGACATCGTATATCGCTCTGGCTCTTATGCTTGGTATGTCCCTGATAGTGTTCAGCGTCGTTATCGTTCTGTATATCATTACAGCCGAGAATGCCAATAAAGCGCATAGGATGCTGGGGAACAATCAGGAATTCATAGCAAATATGACCGCCGATCTCAGAGAGCCGGTTGAGCGTATCATTAACGGCTCCAGTGTCGAGAATATCAGGAATTCGCCGGATTACGAGCTGGAATTTGCCAGCATCAGAGAAGCCGGTTCCAGCCTTTCGGAGATGCTCTCGCGCCTGCGTTCCTATTCCGAGCTGGTAAGATCAAAAGATAAGAGCCTCCTTAAGGAAGAGGAAAAGATAATGTCTGCTCCGAGAGTCAGCAGATATTTCCGGTCTATCATCCTTGCAGCGCTGCTGATAGTCCTGACAGTGTGTGTATATATCAATATAACATCCTCTATGAGATACGGCAACGCCCAGATGCAGAAATCCGTTATGACCTATGAAAATCAGGTCTCCGGCTGGATAAAAACGCAGAAAAGTATCCTTGATATGTTCTGCAGCGAGATCTCCACAGAACAGGAGAAGCTGAATGATTACGACAGGATGGTCGAGTATCTCGACAGGATGACAGCCCAGTATCCCGAGATCTCGGTAAGCTATATGGTAAACTCCATGTGGGATACTCAGGTCATAATGAACAACGGCTGGAAGCCGGATTCCGACTGGAATGTTGAAGACCGAAGCTGGTATAAGGAGCTTATGGCTTCTGAAAAAGGCTGGATAATCTCCTCGCCCTATTTTGACGAGCAGACCGGCCTATACTGTGTCACCTTCGCGGAGAATGTTTATGACGACAAGACGGGAAGGTATCTTGGCAGCTTCGGGATAGACTTCTATATGGATAAGCTGGTCGATATCCTCGGCAGCAGCTATTCCGACAGCGGCTATGCATTCCTTGTCGATGCCAAGGGCGAGATAATCAACCACCCCTCAGGAACATTTCAGATGTCGGAAAACAAATCCGTAAACATAATCGAGCTGCCCTACAATAATGTTGAGCCGGACGGCCAGTCGGTGAAATTCATCAAGGATTACAACGGCTCCCTTAAAGCGATGATCGCAACAAGGAACGAGATCTCCGGCTTTACTGTCTATGTAGTTGACGGGATAGTCAAGATATATAAGGGCGTGTTCATTTACGGGACCATCTGTATCGTTGTCCTGCTTGCCTGTGTCATAATCGTATATAAAGTAACAACTAAGCTGATAGCCTTCCAGGAGGAGGCCAAGATCAAGCTCAAGGAGAGCGCAGATGCAGCTATCGCCGCCGATAAGGCAAAGAGCAGCTTCCTGGCGCAGATGTCTCACGAGATAAGGACGCCGATCAACGCCGTTCTGGGAATGAACGAAATGATACTCCATGAGAGCGACGATACTAATATCAGGGAGTATTCCTCCAGTATCCAGAGCTCCGGCAGGACCTTGCTCTCGCTTATAAACAGTATCCTTGACTTTTCCAAGATCGAGGACGGAAAGATGGAGATCATACCCGTCGAATACGATACCGCGACGATGATAAACGATCTTGTTACTTCGATCTCGCCCAGAGCGGTCGAAAAGGGTCTGGAGATATTTGTCTCCGCCGATGGATCGCTGCCCTGCAAGCTCCGCGGAGACGATGTCCGGATCAAGCAGGTCATCTCTAATCTGCTGACAAATGCTGTCAAGTATACCGAGAAGGGCAGCGTTACACTGACTATCCGCAAAGAAAAGGCCGATGAAAACAGCATAGAGCTTTTCGTCAATGTGACCGATACAGGTATCGGGATCCGGGAAGAAGATATCGGTGCGTTGTTTGAGTCCTTCAGGAGACTTGAAGAAAAGCGGAACCGGAATATTGAAGGCACAGGCCTCGGAATGTCGATCGTAACAAGGCTGCTGGATCTTATGGGCAGCAAACTTGATGTCAAGAGCGTTTACGGCGAGGGCACATCCTTCTCCTTCAGGCTCAGGCAGGAGATAGTCAATGCCGAGCATATGGGCAGCTATCTCGACCGCAGCCGCAGCGAGAATGAAGAGCTGCCGGAGGGCAAATATCTCTATGCGCCTGAGGCAAAGGTGCTGGTCGTTGACGATAATCCTATGAATCTGAAAGTCGCTGCAAATCTGCTCCGACTCTACGGTATCGAAGCCGACCTTATCGATTCCGGCGAAAAGGCGCTGGAGATGATCGCAGAGAAGCAGTACGATGTCATCTTTCTCGACCACATGATGCCCAAAATGGACGGTATCGAGGTCATCAGAGAGATCCGTCGCCGCGGTCTCGTCCCGAAAAAGACTGCTGTCATCGCACTGACGGCTAACGCCATAGTAGGCGCAAAGGAGATGTATCTGGCCGAAGGCTTCTCATATTATCTGACAAAGCCTATCGAGAGCAAGGCCCTGGAAAAACAGTTGATAAACAGCTTGCCGGATAATATCAAGACCTTCAGGACTCGGGAAAAGCCCGGAAAGGAAAAGACCGAAGCTGCCGCCGAACCAGACAGCGACAGCTTCACTATGGAGGATATCCTGAAGCTCAGAGATATATGCCCCGCTGTCAATGCCGCCGAAGGCCTTGCCAACTGTATGGATTCTAAGGAATTCTATCTCGATACACTGAGCAGCTTTGTCGAGACAGAGAGATCAGGCGAGCTGGAGACCGCCTTTGCAAATGAGGATTGGGAGCTCTACCGTATAACTGTCCACAGTGTCAAGAGCGCAGCCAAGACGATCGGTGCCGATCTGCTCTCGGAACATTCCAGAGTCCTTGAATTTGCTGCAAGAGACGGCGAGACAGACCGCATCAGATCCGGGCACAGCGCTCTGATCGAAGAATACAGATCAGTACTGTCAGCCCTTAAAGAATACTGTCAGCCCGGGCAGAACTGACCTTGCAGCAGCCCCCTGAAACATAAAAAGACCGTATATCCTCTCCGTCGGACGGCAGAAGGTATACGGTCTTTGCTTCTTAAGGCAACACCGCACGACCCCTGTGCATCAGTATGCGCAGCCTCAATTAACATTGAGGCACAGATTTTCGTCAGATTGCCTAAATTCGACG
>CAMNNQ010000099.1 GCA_946545645.1 uncultured Clostridia bacterium
CAATTTTCAAGATGCTGTTTCTGTCATTTCCGACAGCTTTATTATTCTATCACATTATCTCCCCTTTGTCAAGCGGTTTTTTTAGGTTTTTCATATTTTTCTATTATGTTGCAAAACAGTCAAACCTTTTTATCTAAAATCCACAAACAGCGCATTAACGTGCTGAATTTATTGCTAACAGACTGTTAAGTCTTGTTAAAAAAATTCATATCTTCCCTTTGTTCTGCCGCCGGACAGCAGCCTTATTTCCGGTGTTGACAAAGCGCAATCAAAATGGTATAATCTTTATATATGACTATACTATAATAAAGGATTGAGATCAAATGAAAAGAGTCATAACATACGGCACATACGATCTTCTGCATTACGGGCACATAAATCTTCTCAAGAGAGCCAGAGAGCTGGGTGATTATCTCATCGTCGTTCTCTCGACAGATGAATTCAACTGGAACAGCAAGCACAAGAAATGCTATTTCTCCTACGAAAAGCGCAAACAGCTCCTTGAAGCGATACGTTATGTGGACCTGGTCATTCCCGAGGAAAATTGGGAGCAGAAGATAAACGATGTAAAGCTCTATCAGGCCGATGTCTTCGTAATGGGAGACGATTGGCAGGGCAAGTTCGATTTTCTCAAAGATTACTGCGAGGTCGTGTATCTCCCCAGGACACCCGAGATCTCCACCACGCAGATAAAGAAAGATCTTGAGACAAAGGGGGAGAAATAATGAAAAAAAGCCCTGCAAAATACACGCACGATTTTTTCAAGGAAATGCGAAACGAATTCTGGCGTGCCAGAGCCAGGTATATCAGCTATTATGACAAGCTTCCGATAGATGAAAAAGCCATACTCTTTGAATCGCAGAATTCGACCAAGCTGGATGGAAACATTTTTTATTTGCTAAAATACATCGCATCCGATAAGCGTTACTCAGGCATGAAGCTGTATGTATCGTCGTGGGGGCGCTACAAAAAAGAGATAAATAATCTGCTTGACAATTACGGGATCGAAAATGTTCAAATCATTACATATGCTTCTGATGACTACGTCAGAATACTTGCTTCGGCAAAATTCCTTTTTACAGATGCGACCTTCCCCAACTATTTTATCAAGCGAAAAGAACAGGTCTATCTCAACACCTGGCACGGTACTCCCCTCAAAGCAATGGGCAAGAGTATCCATAACGATGTGAATTTCGGAAACGTTCAGAAGAATCTGATTGAAGCCGATCTCCTTCTCTACCCTAATGAATTCACGCAGGAGAAGATGGTAGAGGATTTTATGCTCAAGGATTTAACCAAGAGTGCAAAAACTGTCCTCGCGGGATATCCGAGAAATGAGGTCTTTTTTGATAAGGCCAGGGCTGCCGAGGTCAGGAAAGAGCTTGAACTTGAAAACAAACGCATCTATGCCTATATGCCGACCTGGCGCGGAACAGTAACAAGCATCGGCAGTTCAAAAGCTGATGCATATATGCTTTACTATCTCTGCGAGCTCGACAAGCTGCTGACCGATGATGAGATAATGTTCGTCAATATCCACCCGATGGCTACTCACGCAAAAGCCGGCATCACAACAGGCGGTATGAAGCATATCCGTATGTTCCCCGAAGGATATGAGACCTATGATTTCCTTAACTGCGCCGATGTTCTTGTGACCGATTATTCCAGCGTATTCTTTGATTTTGAATGCACAAGGAAGAAGATCGTATTGTTTGCTTTCGACAGAGAGGATTATCTTGCCGACCGTGGTATGTATCTTTCTCTCGACGATCTCCCCTTTCCTAAGGTGTATGACCACAATCAACTGCTCAGTGAGCTGAGAAACAAAAGCATCGACTATGATGACAACGCTTTCTATGATAAGTTTTGCCGCTATGACAATGCATCGGCTTCAAAGCTGTTAAGTGATTTTACGGTCTTCGGAGACAAAAACGGTCTTGAAGCAAAAATAATAGTCGGCAACGGCAAAGAAAATGTTCTTATATACGCCGGAAACCTTGCCAAAAACGGACTTACAGCCTCTCTTAAATCTCTGCTTTCAAACATAGACCTTGACAAACGGAATTATTATGTTTCCTTCTGTCAGCACAAGGCAAAGAACAACGGAGATCAGCTTAAGGATTTTGACCCCAGAGTCCGCTTCTGCTCTGTGGCTTGGACAGAGACCTTTTCTCTCAAGGACAGAGTGCCGCGAGTACTGTACAATAAGAATCTCATGTCTGCCAAGCGCTACTCAAGCAAGATCGACAAAAGGATCAAGCAGAATATCGAACGAAGCTACGGCCATGTGAAATTTGATTGGGTCATCCAGTTCTGCGGATATGAAAACGATCTTATAATGCTTTACAGCAAATTCAATTGCAAGCGGACGATCTTCGTTCACAGTAATATGCTCGATGAGATCAAGACCCGCAAGACCCAGAGAAAAGATGTACTGAAATATGCGTACAGAAACTATGACAAGGTTGCAGTAGTATCTGACGGATTGATAGAACCGACCGCAAAGATATCCGGCACAAAGGACAATATCGTTGTCGTTCGCAATACGATCGATACTGTAAACATTCTCCGTAAAGCACAGATGGAGCCAAAGCTTGATGATTATACTGTTTGTTCGATCGCGGAAGACAAGCTGTATGGTATTCTCAGCTCCGATGACCCGAAATTCATCAGTGTAGGACGGTTTTCCCCCGAAAAAGGACACAACAGACTCGTAGGTGCATTCAATGATTTCTGCAAGAAGCACAAGAACGCACGTCTTCTGATAATGGGTGGTCTTTCACGCGAGAACGCATATGATGAGCTTTTAGCAAGAGTTAATGAGCTCGGCCTTGAAAACAACGTTATCCTGCTGCTTAATGTCTCGAACCCATATCCCATCATCAAAGCCTGCAATTATTTCATATTGAGTTCTTTCTATGAAGGGCTTCCGATGGTATTCTTTGAGGCAGATCTACTTGGCCTTCCTATAGCATCTACCGATGTTCAGGGACCGCACAATTTCCTTATGCAATACGGCGGCACCCTCGTCGAAAACTCCGAAGAAGGCGTTTACGACGGCCTTTGCAAGCTCTATAGCGGCGAAGCCAAGTGCCTCGGCATCGACTACGACGCCTACAACAGAGAATGCGTCAATGAGTTCGAGAGCCTGTTCAGATAAGAAAAACACCGTCTGCTTTGGCAGGCGGTGTTCTTTGTTATCAGGTCATTACCAGCCCATTTCCTTCTTGATGAATTCAGCCAGCATCTCAGCGGACTTGGTATGAGTCTTTTCGGAGGGGTGATAATCTGCTGCGAGACCGTCAGCGTTGCCGTTCTGCTCCGGGAAATCGAAAACTGAAATATTATTGTCTCCTGTCTCGGCAGTATAAGCCTCGGCAGCTTCGTGCATGGTCTTGTTCAGCGATGTGCCCATGATACCCAGAGTACAGAAGATCCTGGCATTCGGATTCTTGGAACGGATAGTTTTCAGGAAGCTGATGTAGCCCTGCTTGTATTCCTCACGTCTCTCGTCATTTTTGGCATAAGTAGAATCGTTGGTGCCGAGATTTATAACTACGGCATCGGGAACGAACTTGCTGAAATCCCAATCCATATCCTGGGGCTTCTTTGCTCCGAAGCCTGCTCCGTAGGTAAAGCCGTATTTCTCATAGTAGAGAGGCACCAGCGAATCAGCGACTTTATTTCCGCTTTCGGTATAGCCGGAAACTATGCCGTATCCGCTGAAGGATACCAGGCTGTAATCAGCGTTCAGCAGCTCTGCGGTCTTGATGGAATAGCTCTTTGTGCAGTCTTCCGTCGGAGTAGTGAAATGTGACAGCGGGTCGTTCTCATCGACACCGTAGCCGCAGGTTATGGAATCTCCGATGATCTCGATCTTATGGGGCTTGTCGGCGGCTGCCTTGACAGTTCCTCCGTTGGGGTTGATCTTGACTATACCACAGCAGCTCTGAGGGCACTCAGAGAGCTTAACTATCTTTACATTTACAGGGGTCGAACCCTTGCCGTCGATATCAAAGATCTCGGCGTCTCCGGTGACGATCATATCCTTGACCCTCTCCCCGTCTACATAAACGCCGACCCTGGAGCCGTTGTCGCGGCCGGTGGGATTACCGATCATAAACAGCGAGAGCTTATCTCCCGTGTATTCAAAATCGACACCTGTTCCCGAAAGCCCGAGCCAGATCTTTCCGTCGTCGGCAAGATAAGTTCTGCCAAGCAGCTTAACATCTACCATTTCAGCCGTTTCCTCCTTTTTTTCCGTCTGCGCATCGGTAACAGTATCGGCAGCCTGACTGCTGTCGCTTTCCGAGCTGCTGCCGGATCCGCACCCGGCGAACATTGTGCAGGCGAGAGCTCCCGAAACAAGCGAGAGCATCAATTTTTTCAGTTTCATATTATCCCTCCGTTTAATATTTCAAGAGATCCTGTAACTATCCGTAAGCCTATTTTAGCACATCCTGCGGAGAAATGTCAACAGATATTTCGTGAACGATAGCAGACAATATCCTTGCATTTTTCACAGGGTATGTTTTTTGATCCAGCCGCTGGACGACATCTTATACTTTATCGCGCAGAAGGCTGCGATCGCTCCGCAGAGCCCCAGAGTATATTTGACTGCAAATGTCAGGTAATACTCGTTATAGTCGCTGCGGCTCCGGACACTGTATGCTTTCAGTCTTTCCTCTATATCATCCATATTGTCGAAAAACATGAGTTTGTCCGGTGCGAAGTCGTTCTCAAAATACTTGTTAACATAGATATACAACGCTGCTACACATATCGCTCCTGAGATCAGCCAGAACATCAGATGCCTGACTATCGCCGTTATATCCTCCGGGACGAATGACCAGACAGCGACGACGATGATCGCCGCCCAGATCAGATATTTGAGAAACGAATCGTAATTATTCATCGCTTTATAAGAACTGAGATCGTGGAAATACACATACCATACGGCTCCGACGTGAATGACCATACCGAGAAGCGCCCAGAGCGGAGCAAGTTTTTCAAAAAGATTTTTCTTCCTGGTGAGTGTAGCCATTGCACTGCTCCTTATTCATCCAGCTTGAGGACAGACATGAATGCCTCCTGCGGGACCTCGACGGTACCCAACTGGCGCATACGCTTCTTGCCCTCCTTCTGCTTTTCCAGCAGCTTCTTCTTTCTTGTGATGTCGCCGCCGTAGCACTTTGCCAAAACGTCTTTACGCATCGCCTTTACTGTCTCTCTGGCGATGATCTTTCCGCCTATGGCTGCCTGTATCGGCACCTCGAAGAGCTGTCTTGGGATATTCTCCTTGAGCTTTTCGGCTATCCTTCTGGCTCTGGGATAGGCCTTATCGGTATGAACGATAAAGGAAAGGGCATCGACTACCTCGCCGTTGAGCATGATATCCAGCTTGACCAGTTTGGAGGGAGCATATCCGATCATCTCATAGTCAAAGGAAGCGTAGCCTCTTGTGCGGGATTTAAGCGCATCAAAGAAATCGTAGACTATCTCGTTGAGCGGGAGCTCATAATGGAGCTCGACTCTCGTTTCATCGAGATATGTCATATTCTTGAAATTACCTCTCCGCTCCTGGCAGAGCTCCATAATATTCCCGACGAATTCCGAGGGGGAAAGGATATCCGCCTTGACCATAGGCTCCTCAGCAGAAGCGATGACAGCCGGGTCGGGATAATTTGTAGGGTTGTCGATATATACAGTTGAACCGTCTGTAAGGTTGACCTTATATATAACCGAAGGCGCGGTGGTTATTAGATCGAGGTTATACTCCCGTTCAAGTCTTTCCTGAATGATCTCCATGTGCAGGAGGCCTAAGAATCCGCAGCGGAAGCCAAATCCCAGCGCAACAGAAGTCTCGGGTTCAAATGAAAGCGAAGCATCGTTGAGCATCAGCTTTTCCAGAGCATCTCTGAGGTCGGGGTATTTGGCGCCGTCGGCGGGATATATTCCCGAGAACACCATAGGGTTGACCTTCTTATAGCCTGCAAGGGGCTCATCGCAGGGGCGGTCGGCATCTGTAACAGTATCGCCAACGCGGGTATCTCCGATATACTTGATAGAAGCCGCGATATATCCGACTTCTCCGGCGTGCAGCTCTCCGACGGGCACAAGATCCGTTGCTCCCATATAACCGATCTCGGTAGTCTGGAACTCTGCGCCTGTTGCAAAGAGCCTGATCCTGTCTCCGACCTTGATAGACCCATCCTTTACCCGGACGAACACGATAACTCCCTTATAAGAGTCATAATAGCTGTCAAATATCAGTGCCTTGAAAGGGGCGAACTCATCTCCCTTGGGAGCCGGGATATCGGTGATAACGCGCTCCAGCACCTCGCGGATATTTGTCCCCATCTTCGCAGAGACTCTGGGAGCATCCAAAGCGGGGATGCCGATGATATTCTCGACCTCGGCGCAGACTCTCTCCGGCTCTGCGGAAGGCAGGTCGATCTTATTGACGACAGGCAGCACCTCAAGATCGTGCTCGATAGCGAGATAGGTATTAGCCAGAGTCTGAGCCTCGATACCCTGGGAAGCATCGACGACGAGGATAGCGCCTTCACAGGCAGCCAATGAACGGGATACTTCATAATTAAAGTCTACATGGCCGGGAGTATCGATAAGGTTGAAGACATAGTCCTGGCCGTCATCGGCGTGGTAGGTCATTCTTACAGCTCTGGCCTTGATAGTGATCCCGCGCTCCCGCTCGATATCCATATTATCCAGCAATTGATTTTCCATATCCCTGAGGGCGACGGTATCTGTCAGCTCGAGGATACGGTCGGCAAGGGTAGACTTGCCGTGATCTATATGTGCTATAATACTGAAATTTCTGATCTTACTCTGATCCATACAGTTCTCTCCCAACAATAATTCAATCTATATTATACCATACCTTCTCTCAAAAGTAAACCCCTTTTTTTAGCTCCGAAACGCGGCGCTCCCGGTGGTCGCTTGCTGCCGGTGGTGGGTCGTCATTACGCCCTGCGACGCTGCCGATAGGTTCAGCGGCGTCTTTCCCTTAGAGGGGCGGGACGTTGTTTGCGGCGGGGTCACAGAACAAGTACTGCACCGCACAAAGCGGGCATAATTGCGCCATTCCAAGGGCGCGCCAGCCCTTGGCAGGGGGTCAAGGGGGACAGCGTCCCCTTTGCAGAGCACGAGACAGAGTCTCGTCCGGAACGCAGTT
>CAMNNQ010000100.1 GCA_946545645.1 uncultured Clostridia bacterium
GCGGGGTTTGGGGCAGCGCCCCATACCGGAACGCAGTTCCGGCCAGGCGCGGCACAACAAAACCAAAGGCCAACAACGACATCCTCCCACACAAAGCATCGAAGACAAACAAAAAAGCCGCGCCGACAAACCTATTAGCCCGCTGACACAGGAAAGAGCGAAGCGATTTTCCGTTTTTTTAACGCCGGGACGCGGCGCTCCCGGTGGTCGCTTGCTGTCGGTAGTGGGTCGTCTGGACGCCCTGCGACGATGCCGGGAGGTTCAGCGGCGTCTTTCCCTTAGAGGGGCGGGACGTTGTTTAAAGGGTCTGCTGCGTGCTGACTCAGCAGCGAAAACAGGACTAAACCGTACATCCGGTTTCCCGGGTCCCGTAATATCGGTATACTATTTATAATAAAAATCAATTCATCAGCAGCGAGAGCTCTTCAAAACCGAGATCAGGGTGCAGAGCGCGGTTTATCGCCATTGACAGCAGCCCGGAGCTGCGGGCTATGAGCTCGTCGATATCTCTCGGAGTTACGATCATACCGCCGTATTCCGGCTTTATCTCCCCTCCCGCAGACTCTGCGATCACTTCGCAGTCTGTGACGGTGGGAATGCCTATCGCTATGCAGGGCACTCCGAGGGTTGCCTCTGAAAGCTCTGAGCGGCTGTTCCCGACACCGCTCCCCGGGGATATGCCTGTGCTGCAGAACTGAACTGTGCTCCCGAGATGCGAAAGCTCCGAACAGGCCAGGGCATCTACCGCTATGACCAGCTCCGCTCCTGCTGCCTCTCTTACCGAGCGTATGACCTCCTGGGATTCCAGCCCCGTCTGCGCCATCACTCCCGCCGAGATCACCGTTACCTCTGAAAGGCCGGCTGTGTCGATGTCCCTGGCAAGGCGCTTTATGTGCCTGGTCGCCAGGATCCCTGAGGCTGTCCTTGGGCCTAAGCTGTCGGATGTTATGGCCGTGTTCCCCAGCCCCGCGATAAGCACCTTCCCCGGCAGTTCCGACACCCTTCTCAGCTCCCCGGCCAGACATTCCGCCCTTTCCTCGGCATTTTCGCAAAGCTCTGACAGCCTTCCGCCGCAGCAGCTTACTGTAATATATTTCCCCACAGGCCGCCCCAGAGCCCTCGCAGCAGCTTCTGTCTCGATGCTTATCTCTGTGACCCTGAGGCCGGCGCTGTCGTAGCTGCGTTCTGTCTTGACTATCCCTTCTGTCCCGCCGGAGGCCTCCGCCCTTTCAGCAGATTCCAGCGCCAGATCTGTTCTCATTCCCATATACTGCCCCTCCTTTTGCAGATATTATGTATCGAAAGTGCGTATTCTCGGTATTTTGCACAATAACCGTCCGCAAAAATCTCAAAAATTTTTGCCCCGCCCTCTTGCAATCCGTTTCGCACTGTGTTATAATAACAAACGAGGCTTGTTTAAATGGCTGGCTGCATTTCCTCTCAGTCGTGCAGTTAGTTTATGCGAATAAGTGATTTTTATTCAATACTGAGGGAGGTGTCGGTAATGCCGAACATTAAGTCTGCAAAGAAGAGAGTCAAGGTCATCGAGGCCAAGACACTGCAAAACAAAATGATAAAGAGCGATCTCAAGACTGCCCTGAAGAAGGCCAGCACTGCTGTTGAGAATGGTGCTGACAACAAGGAAGAGGCTGTAAAGGTCGCTATCAAGAAAGTCGATATGGCTTGCTCGAAGGGTATCATCCATAAGAACAAGGCTGCAAGAAAGAAGTCGCAGCTTGCCAAGTCGCTGAACGCATGATATGATCGCAGAAGAGCCGGTGTTTTTATGCACCGGCTCTTTTTTTGTCATTATGCCTAACTGTCCCCCCTCCGGTTTTGACATAATGACAATTTTTTTATTTGACTATTTATTTTAGCAAAACTTTGGTGTATAATAAGAAAAAAACGGGGGAGGCTTTTGATATGGATTTCAGGGAACTGCTCGAAAAGGTCAGAGAGATCGAATTTGAAGACATTTTTCCGCTTTACCGCAAGGAGAGCGAAGTCAAACCGCTGATGATAAATGTCGGCATCTATATGGGCATCATCGTTCTAGCCGTCGTGCTCATAATGTTCCTCGGAGGGATAAAGGTGCTGGGCGTTTTCATCTGGATAATCGGAGTGATCGCTATTCTCTACTCTATTGTCGGCATGGGAGCCGATCTGTTGAAATTCATGAAATACAACTGAGAGCGGAAGCTCCTCAAAAAAGAAAACGGTATATCCTCAAGCCGGAAGGCATCGGGGATATACCGTTGTTTGTTTTTTCAGGAAGCCTCGTCAGCGGGCTCAGGCGCAGGCACGGGAGTTTCCGCATCCTCCTCCGGAGGCTCGCCCCGGTAAAGCAGCTTCAGAAGTATCGGGGTCGTGACAGAAGAGATGATTATCAGCAGGATGACCGAAGTAAAGTATTTTGAATCCATCATCCCGACGGAAAGCCCTTTCTGCGAAACGATCAGAGCAACTTCGCCTCTTGTCATCATCCCGACACCGACCTTTGCGCTGTCTCTCCAGCTATAGCGCAGGAGCCTTGCGGTCAGGCCGCAGCCTATGATCTTTGACAGCAGAGCCACCAGCACAAAGCAGATGGAGAAGACCAGCAGCGAGGGGGTGATACCGTCCAGCTTGGTCTTTATGCCGATACTTGCGAAAAACACCGGGCCGAACATCATATAGGAGCTGATATCGATCTTCCGGGCGATATAGTTGGAATCATGCAGCGAGCAGAGGATGAGCCCGGCAACATAAGCGCCGGTTATGTCTGCGATGCCGAAATACTTTTCAGCAGCATAGGCCATGAACATACAAAGCGCCAGGCCGAGGATCGGTATGCGGCGCTGATGCGGCCAGCGCTTGTCGATGAGCTTGAATGCGTAAAAGGTCGCAAAGCCGACTCCGAAGGAAAAGACTATGAAAAGCCCGGTATGCAGGACTACATCCATCGGGTGAGAATCCGGGTTCTTGAAGCCGATAACAAAAGTCAGCACAATGATGCCGATGATATCGTCGATGATAGCAGCGCTGGTGATGAGGGTCCCGATATGCCCCTTGAGCCTGCCCAGCTCTTTAAGGGTCTGAACGGTTATGCCGACAGATGTAGCAGTCATTATCGTTCCGATAAACAAAGCAGAGAGGAATTTGTCGCTGCCGATCTCCCCGAAACCGTGGAAGCAGCTGAAAAGCACAGTACCTCCCGCCAGAGGGACAAGAACTCCGATGCAGGCTACCAGCAGCGCCTTCGGACCTGTTTTCAGCAGATCGCGCATATTAGTCTCGATCCCTGCACCGAACATCAGCAGTATGACACCGATCTCGGCCATCATCGAGAGGAAATCCGACTGCCCTACCCATCCGAAGACCGAAGGCCCGATGAGCAGCCCCGCCAGGATCTCGCCCACGACCTGCGGCGCCTTCAGCTTCTGAGCCGCCAGGCCCATGACTTTTGCACACAAAAAAATAACAGCCAGGTCTCTGAAGAAACCTATCTTGTCCACTTAAAACACTTCTTTCGTTTTATTCCCTAACATATTATAATATGGCTACCGCAGTTTTGCAACAGATTTTTGATTTTTCGGAGCTTTAAACAGTTTTTGCCTCTTCCCGGCCCCAAAAAATGCAGATTTGACTACTTTGAAAGTCTCTCCTCGCATTTTGCTAAAAAATCTAATAATATTTGAAAAAAAGATTGACAAAGTATGCATCGTGTGTTATACTAAAAAAAGATAGTTGCTAAATGAGCATATTATTTCCATACGATCGTGAGGGGTAAAAGAAATGGCCGAAACCACCGAGCTTGAGAGACTCAAACAGGTCAAGGAATACTTCCAGCGTTATTATCAGTTCGAGGATGCTGTTGCAGTCAATCAGCAGAATAAGGAATACCTGAAAACTTATATCCATAACGACTTCGACGTAGAAGACGAATTCAATATGAAGCAGAAGATAACCCGTTTCTTCGGTTACTCTGCCATCATCGGGCTGGTCGTCGGGCTGCTGGTCTTTGCTATTTCAAAGATGTGGCTCGTCGGAGCTATCACATTCGGCGTAGTGACCTGCATCCTTATCCTCGTTTCCGCTTATATCCTCCGAATCCGCCTCAACGATGCCAAGAATGCTCAGCGCGAAGTCAACGAAGGCATCAAAGAACAGATCGCCAACCTCGAAGACAGAGATAAGTTGCTCATCCGTCAAAGAGACGACTATTACCGCGGGCTCCAGAAGCGCGTCGATTTTATGTCGCTTGATTATATGGACAGCATCGACCAGATCGAGGAGATACTCGTAAACGGCGAGGCCGAGACCTGCGAGGACGCTGTAGGTGTGCTGGAGCAGAAGATGCTCCTGCAGGAGATGACCTCTTTGATCTCCAATCCCGCCCAGCCCGAAGTCAAGCCTCTCGACCCGACAAAAGCCAAGGAAATGTTCGGAGACCCTCTGGAAGTCATCCGCGAGAACCGCAAGAAACACAAAAAGGACAAAAAAGCCGATTCCATCTTTGCGGATTGGCAGGCCTGAGATCAGATCCAAAGCCCGTAGCTGCCGCTTCGGGCTTTTTCATCCCCATAGCCCGGTTAACATAAAATTTACAAATATTTTTTCCTGCCTCTTGACAGCCGCTGCGCACTATGCTATAATAATTAGGCATTCGTATCTAAAGACAGCCGGCGGCTGAAGTTCGGTCCCCCGATCTTCGCGGAAGTCCGGCCGAGGAAGGAATAGCAATATGATTTGCTTATTACTGTATCCTTCTGTCTTTCCGGCGGAAGGTTTTTTTGATGCGCTGCAATCTGAAACGAAGAGGTGAAATCAAAAAATGCCAAGTGAAAAGGTTTTGCTTGCAAAGCAGGAAAAGGTCGCTAAGCTCACAGAGCTGCTGAAGGCTTCTGTTGCGGGCGTGCTCGTTGATTACAAGGGCATCACCGTTGACGAAGACACCAAGCTGCGTAAGGAGCTTCGTGAGGCAGGCGTAAGCTATTTTGTTGAAAAGAACACAATGCTTCGCTTTGCTATGAAGAACGCAGGCCTTGACGGGCTCACTGATTCTCTCGAGGGGACGACCGCTATCGCCATCTCGAATGAAGACCAGACAGCTCCCGCAAGGATCCTCGGAAAGTTTTCCGAAGCTTGCAAGGGCGAAAAGTTCCTGCTGAAGGCAGGCTATGTTGACGGCGAGATCTATGACGAGGCGGGTGTCAAGGCACTGTCCAAGATCCCCTCGAGAGATGTTCTGCTGGCACAGTTGGTCGGCTCCCTGCAGGGTCCTATCCAGAAGCTCGCAGCTACACTGCAGGCTATCGTGGACAAGGAAAACGGCGCTGCCTGATCGCAGCCCGCACATCAGCCGCATAAAGGCGGCGTAAACTAAAATATTGAAAAGGAGAAATACTATCATGGCTTCTGAGAAGATCTTAAAATTCGTAGAAGATATCAAGACCCTTTCCGTTCTCGAGCTTGCTGAGCTCGTAGACGCAATCCAGGAGGAGTTCGGTGTAACTGCTGCTGTTGCTGCTGCTCCCGCAGGTGCTGGCGCTGGCGCTGCTGCTGCTGAGGAGAAGACCGAGTTCGACGTTATCCTTGCTTCCTTCGGTGACGCTAAGATGGGCGTTATCAAGGCTGTTAAGGAGATCACCGGCCTTGGCCTCAAGGAGTCCAAGGAGCTGGTTGAGGCTGCTCCTAAGGCTATCAAGGAAGGCGTTTCCAAGGCTGACGCTGAAGAGCTCAAGGCTAAGCTCGAGGCTGCCGGCGCTACTGTTGAGCTCAAGTAATCTCAACTCAAACATCTGCTCCTGCCTTCGGGCAGGAGCTTTTTTTGTCTGAAAAAAAAAAGCCGGACTGTTTTTGCAGCCCGGCTTTTATGATCCTTAAGGCAACACCGCACGACCCCTGTGCATCAGTATGCGCAGCCTCAATTAACATTGAGGCAAAGATTTTCGTCAGATTGCCTAAATTCGACG
>CAMNNQ010000101.1 GCA_946545645.1 uncultured Clostridia bacterium
CACTTCGCTTTACGCAACGTCAAGGAGAATTTGGGTAATATGACGGAAAGCTGGCAAGCAGATGATGTGCAGAGGCGTTAGCCGCGGGTCATGCGGTGTTGCCTTAATTCTTGGCAACGATGTCGTCCGGCCCTTTATAGATGCTGTTGGCGGGAACAACTCCGCGGACTCTGGAAAGCGGGTAGATGTTGGTGTTCCTGCCGATGACCGTTCCGGGATTGAGGACGCTGTTGCAGCCGACTTCAACATGATCTGCCAGCATAGCTCCGAACTTCTTGAGCCCTGTATCGACTATCTCTCCCTCTCCCTTTACAGAAACAAGAGTCTTGTCGGATTTTACGTTTGAGGTTATCGAGCCAGCGCCCATGTGGGATCTGTAACCGAGGATGCTGTCTCCGACGTAGTTGTAATGAGGGGTCTGGACATTATCGAAGAGGATCACATTCTTGAGCTCGACGGAATTTCCGACGACACAGCCCTCTCCCACAAGAGCAGAGCCTCTGACAAAAGCACAGTGCCGGACTTCTGTCCCGGCGCCGATTATGCAGGGAGCCCCGAGATAAGCTGTCGGCGCGACCTGTGCGGTCTTGTGTACCCAGACCTGCGGGCTGACCTCATCGTATTCGCTCTTATCCAGCTTCTCTCCAAGGGAGATTATCAGCTCTTTTATCCCGCCGAGAGCCTCCCAGGGGTATTCAAAGCCGCGAAGATAATCCGCAGCAAGTGTATGTCCGAGATCGTACATCTCTGATATTTTCAGCATAGCGCAGCCTCTTTCCGTATAATTTGCACCTCTGCCGAACGGCAGGGCACATATCTTTGATATTATACCACAACTAACGTGAAAAGTCAACAAGATAGCTGAAAGAACCGAAAAGCCGCTCCCGACCGGCAAATTTTTTGCCGAAAAAATCTCCGTAACAGTTGACAAACCGAAAAAAGCGGTGTATAATAATATTTGCTGTTAAGTTTGCGCCCTCATAGTTAAATGGATATAACAAGCCCCTCCTAAGGGCTAGTTGTAGGTTCGATTCCTACTGGGGGTGCCATTTTTATATCATCAGGACGGGCTTGTAGCTCAGTTGGGAGAGCGCTGCGTTCGCAACGCAGAGGTCATGGGTTCGAATCCCACCAGGTCCACCATTCAAAAGGAAGCCCCAGGCTGCTTTTTTTCGCGGCTTGGGGCCCTTTTGTTTCGTTGATAGAGTTATAGCAGATCGGGTCTGAACAAGCAAAAATGGTCAAAGTATGGGTGTCAAGGTGGGAGTCTAAAATTCAGAGAATACGCTGGTGATTATCATCATGACACAAACAGCGTATGCAAGGACGTCAAATACGTTGACGTCAACAAAACTCTTGCATCCGTTCTGAATGAGTACGATATCAAAGGTATCTCGACAAGCGAACTCGGTTGCTCCAGAATGAAAGCGGACATGAGTAACGGCGCAAACTCTGCCGCCGCACACACAATCTACGAGAATATGTTTACTTACTTCAACTAAAACGGCTACACAGACACACATCCTGAAAAGAACAGGCCGATTGAAGATGCCCTCAAGTTTTAAAGAGCGGCATCGTAACATCCGCTGACCTGCACAGACACGAAAGAAAAGTGTTAGCAAAAGCTAACAAAAATTTTACAATATTTATATACTGACAGAACAGTAGCATGGTATAATACAGCTTGACAAGTTTAAAACAGGGAGGATAAAATGTCTACTCTCGATATGATAAAGACCGGCGAATCCGTCAGGATAACCAAGCTTGGCGGAGACGGAGCTCTCCGTCAGCATTTTCTCGATATGGGTCTGATACCCGGAACGGTCGTGACTCTGGTCAAGCTGGCTCCGATGGGCGACCCCATGGAGGTCAGAGTCCACGACTTTGAGCTGACTCTTCGCCTTGCCGATGCAGCACAGATAGAAGTCTCGTCCGCCGAAAATGATAAAAAGGCTCCGGCTGTCATAAAAAGCCGCAAGAAGCATACCGCTCACCCCGGCCTCGGTGAGACAGGTATATTCCACCCAAAGGGCAGCGGCTCTCCCCTGCCGGAGGGGACGACTATGACCTTCGCGCTGGTAGGCAATCAGAACAGCGGCAAGACTACCCTCTTCAACCGTCTTACCGGCTCAAAGCAGCACGTCGGGAATTTCCCCGGTGTAACGGTAGACCGCAAGGACGGTGTCATCAAAGGCCACCCCGATACTGTCATCACCGACCTTCCTGGCATCTACTCCATGTCTCCTTATACCAGCGAGGAGATAGTTTCCCGGAGCTTCGTTATCGATAATAAGCCGCACGCAATAATCAATATAGTCGATTCCACCAATATCGAGAGAAATATGTATCTTACGATGCAGCTCCTCGAGATGGATATCCCTATGGTAGTCGCCCTGAATATGATGGACGAGCTGACAGCCAACGGCGGAGGCATCGAGGTCAACGCTATGGAAAAGCTGCTCGGTGTCCCGGTAGTTCCTATCTCAGCGGCAAAGAACGAGGGCGTTGATGAGCTTGTAGAGCACGCGATACATATCGCCTACTACCGCGAGCGTCCGCTCAGGCAGGATTTCTGCGAAAAAACCGCCAACGGCGGCGCATTACACCGCTGCCTCCACGGTATATGCCACCTTATCGAAGACCACGCCGAGCGTGCAGGCCTGCCTTTACGATTTGCCGCCAGCAAGGTCATAGAGGGGGATCCTCTGATACTGAAAGCACTTGATCTCGACAAAAACGAGGAAGAGGCTATCGAGCATATCGTAGTTCAGATGGAGAACGAGCGAGGTCTCGACCGCCGCGCTGCCATCGCTGATATGCGCTATACCTTCATCCGCGGGCTCTGCCAGGAAACTGTGACAAAACCCCACGAGAGCCGCGAGCATATCCGCAGCCGCCGTATCGACCGTGTCCTGACCGGCAGGTTCACAGCGATACCTATGTTCATACTGATCATGGCGGCGGTGTTCTTCCTTACCTTCAATGTTATCGGTGCAGGATTGCAGACGCTTCTGGAAAGCGGCATAGACAAGCTGATCTCCGCAGCCGACGATGCGCTGACAAAAGCCGAGGTCAATGATGTCCTTCACGGGCTGCTTATCAACGGTATATTCAATGGAATCGGCAGCGTTCTGACCTTCCTTCCCATAATCGTAACGCTGTTCCTGTTTCTCTCTCTGCTGGAGGACAGCGGATATATCGCAAGAGTCGCTTTCTTCATGGACAAGCTGCTGCGAAAGCTGGGGCTCTCCGGGCGGAGCATAGTGCCGCTGCTCATAGGCTTCGGCTGCTCTGTCCCCGCAGTTATGTCTACCCGCACCCTTTCCGGAGGCCGGGACAGAAAAATGACGATCCTCCTGACCCCATTCATGAGCTGCACTGCAAAGCTGCCGATATATGCCTTCTTCGTAAATGCCTTCTTCCCCAAGCATGGAGGGCTGATAATGATAGGGCTCTATCTGCTGGGTATACTTACAGGCATCCTAGCAGCACTGCTCTACAAGAGCACGATCTTCAAGGGCGAGCCTGTTCCTTTCGTAATGGAGCTGCCGAATTACCGTATGCCGGCGCTGAGAAACGTCTTACAACTGCTCTGGGAAAAAGCCAAGGACTTTCTCCAGCGTGCATTTACAGTGATACTGATAGCAACGGTAGTCATCTGGTTCTTGCAGAGCTTTGATCCGAGGCTGGCTTTCGTCGAGGATAAGAGCGACAGCATCCTCGCTCATATAGCAGGCTTCTTTGCGCCGATATTTGCGCCCGCAGGCCTTGGCGACTGGAAGCTGGTAGTCTCCCTTTTCAGCGGCTTTATGGCCAAGGAGAGCGTCGTCTCGACGATGGAGGTCCTCTACCCCGGAGGGATAGAGACCGCTATAACGACCCTTACCGCCGCTTCAATGCTGGTTTTCTCGCTGCTCTATACTCCCTGTATCGCAGCAGTGGCAGCAGTTAAACGGGAGCTGGGGAGAAAATGGGCCGGAGCGATGGTAGTATGGCAGTGTGCTGTTGCATGGGCCGCCGCCGCACTGGTAAGACTTATAGGCACAGCCCTGGGAGTGTGAAATATGAATCAGATAGATATAATCATTCTGTTGATCTTGGCGGCAGTCCTTGCAGTCGCGCTGCTGAGCTGCATATCTTCCCGCCGCAGGCACGGCTGCAGCGGAAGCTGCTCCTGCTGCACAAAGAACTGCTCCTGCCACCGCAGGAAGGACACACCGGACCCGGAAGAAAGGATAGTGTGATATGGACAGAGCCGAAAGAGCCGTAGAGCTCAAGCATACCGACTGTAACTGCGCCCAGGCTGTCCTGCTGGCCTTCTCGGACACCCTTGACCTGGAGGATACAAAGCTCCGGGCTCTCGGTGCCTGCTTCGGCTGCGGCATGGGAGCCTTCGACGCTACCTGCGGAGCCCTGTGCGCTGCACAGATGCTGCTGGGAATGAAGAAATACAGCGGCAGACCGCTTATGCAGGCTTCAAAAAAACTGCACTCCGGCTTCGGGATGCTCTGCGGCAGCACCGACTGCGGCGAGCTGAAAGGCCTGAAAGGCGGACGGATGCTCTGCTCCTGCGACGATTGCATCCGCCACGCTGTCCGGCTCATTGAGGACACGGAAAAAGAAGATTGACAATTATTGGTCAGTTCCCCACAAGCACCAAGGTTGACAAAATGTTAAATCTATGCTAGAATTTTATCAATCCGGAGAATAATATGGGGGATGATCTTATGAAGAAATGTACTCTTATTATAATGGCAGCAGGTATCGGCAGCCGCTACGGCGTCGGTATCAAACAGCTTGAGCCTGTCGGCCCGGGCGGAGAGATCATTATGGATTATTCCGTATTTGATGCGGTGGCTGCCGGTTTCGATAAGGTCGTCTTCATCATCAGGCACGATATTGAAAAGGATTTTATCGAACGCATCGGAGAACGTATCTCAAAAAAAGTCAATGTCAGCTACGTTTTTCAGGAAACAAGCGACATTCCCGAAGCGCATAAGAAAATCAAGCGCAGCAAACCCTGGGGGACCTGCCACGCTGTCCTCTGTGCGAAGGACGAGGTCAAGGAGCCCTTCGCTGTCATCAACGCTGACGACTACTACGGCAAGCAGGCCTTCCGATCGCTCTATGAGTATCTTACCGCAGAGCGTGGACCGCTGCCCGGCGGAAAGCTGGATCTCTGCATGGCAGGATTCGTTCTGAAAAATACCCTTTCGGAGAACGGCTCTGTAACCAGAGGAGTCTGCAAGGCGAACAGCGAAAGCAAGCTGGTCAGCATAAACGAGACATATAACATCAGGCGCGAGAACGGAAAGGTCCTCTGCGGGAAGGCCGAGACCTCCGAGCTGGACGAGAACAGCCTCGTCTCTATGAATATGTGGGGCTGCCCGCCTGAATTCATGGACAAGCTGGAAGAAAAATTCGAGGAATTCCTCTGTGAGAACGACGAGAGCGAGACCGCTGAATCGCTGCTGCCAATAATGATCGACGGGCTGCTGAAAAACAATGAAGCCGAGTGTACTCTCCTTGCCAGCCCCGACCGCTGGTTCGGTGTCACCTACAAGGAGGACAGACAGGCTGTTGCGGATTCCATCGGAGAGCTTATCAGAAACGGCGAATACCCGGAAAGGCTATGGGACTGACCTGCCGGGCTTGACACAGCCGTAACAAACTGATATAATATATAAAGACACCCAGCGCTCCGCAGGGAGCATTAAAAAGGGGAGCTTGTAGACAGGCTGAGAGGAGGGCGACGGAGCTCTCGACCCGTTACCTGATTTGGATAATGCCAACGTAGGGACATATTACCTGTAATTATTCGGGAAACTGTTTTTGCGTCAGTTTCCCGTTTTTGTTTGGAGGCGAAAATATGGTTAAGATCAATGGAACGATGCAGGACGCAGCAGGCAAGACGATCGCTCAGCTCGTCGAAGAGGGCGGCTATCAACCGACAAGAGTCGCGGTGGAGCTCAACGAAGAGATCGTCCCCAAAGCCGGTTACAGTGATACCGTCGTCAAGGACGGCGACAGCGTCGAGATCGTGGGATTCGTCGGAGGTGGCTGATATGATACCGACACGCGAACAAATGAACGCCGCTCTCACAGAACGGCACGGAAAATTTCTTCAGGAGAAATTTGAAAGTGCTTCCGTAGCTGTCTGCGGGCTGGGAGGCCTGGGCTCCAATGTTGCTCTTGCCCTTGCCAGAGCCGGAGTCGGACATCTGCATCTCATCGATTTCGACAGAGTCGATATCTCAAACCTCAACCGCCAGCAGTATTTCCCGGATCAGCTCGGCAGCTTCAAGACCGAAGCCCTTTCGGAAACTCTGAGGCGGGTCGCACCGTATATCACCTTAACCGCTGAGACAGTCAAGCTGACTGAAGAGAACATACCATCGCTGCTTTCACCCTATGACATCATTTGCGAGGCTTTCGACAAGGCCGACCAGAAAGCTATGCTGGTCAACTGCGTTCTTGAAAAGCTGCCGCAGAAATATCTGGTGTCTGCCAGCGGAATGGCGGGGCTGGGCTCTTCAAACAGCATTGTCACCCGCCGCATATCAAAGCGCTTCTGGCTCTGCGGAGACGGAAAGAGCGATGTTGCGGACGGTCTCGGGCTCATCTCCGCAAGAGTAGCGATCTGCGCTGCGCACGAAGCAAATATGATCCTTCGGATAATCTCCGGAGAATATGAAGCCTGAACAGCCGGCTGCAAAACATAATAAGACCGAAAAGAAAGGAAAATCACAAATGGAAAACGATAAGCTCGTCATAGCGGGGCACGAATTCAGCTCCCGCTTTATACTCGGATCGGGGAAATATTCCCTCTCTCTGATCGAGGCTGCCGTCAAATACGCCGGAGCCGAGATCATAACCTGCGCTGTCCGCCGCGCCAACACCAAAGAGCATGAGAACATCCTTGACTTTATCCCCAAGGGCGTTACTCTCCTGCCCAACACCTCCGGCGCCCGCAACGCGGATGAAGCTGTCCGTATCGCAAGGCTGGCAAGAGAGCTGGGCTGCGGCGATTTCGTAAAGGTCGAGATCATGAGAGATACCAAGTATCTCCTGCCCGACAATGCCGAGACCATCCGAGCTACCGAGATACTTGCAAAAGAGGGCTTTATAGTAATGCCCTATATGTACCCCGATCTCAATACCGCCAGAGATCTTGTAAATGCCGGAGCCGCAACTGTAATGCCTCTGGCTTCTCCCATCGGCTCAAACAAGGGCCTCGCTACACGGGATTTCATACAGATACTCATCGACGAGATAGATCTCCCGATAATCGTTGACGCCGGCATCGGCCGCCCCTCGCAGGCCTGCGAAGCTATGGAGATGGGTGCCGCCGCAGTTATGTCCAACACCGCTCTTGCAACTGCCGGAGACCTGCCGACTATGGCAGAGGCCTTCCGCAAGGCTGTCGAGGCCGGAAGGCAGGCATATCTCTCCGGGCTCGGAAGAGTCCTTGTCAGAGGCGCTTCTCCTTCGGATACACTGACAGGATTTCTCAGAGATTAACGGAGGCGAAGGATAATGGAAAATCAATTTCTCATCGACTCCGACGAGCTTACTCCCGCCGCACTGGAAAAGAAGCACCGTCTGGAAAACGACCCCTCCTCCCGTACCGATCATATGAAATATATGGAAGGGCAGCAGGTCATCAGATCCGATATAAGAGAGAAGGTCATGAGCGCTGTCGAGAGCTATGACCCTTCCGCCTATAAAGCCAACGATGTTATGCGGGCGCTTCAGAAGCAGAGCCTCTCTGTCGAGGATCTCAAAGCCCTTCTCTCCCCCGCCGCCGAGCCCTTTCTCGAACAGATGGCCGAGCGCGCAAGGATCGAGACCCGCAAGCATTTCGGCAATACAGTCTATCTCTTCACCCCGCTCTATATCGCAAACTATTGCGAGAATTACTGCGTTTACTGCGGGTTCAACTGCTATAACAAGATCAGACGCATGAAGCTCAATATGGAGCAGATCGAACATGAGATGAAGGTCATCGCAGACAGCGGCATGGAGGAGATACTTATCCTTACAGGCGAGAGCAAGACGATGAGCGACATCAATTACATCGGAGAGGCCTGCAAGCTGGCCCGCAAGTACTTCCGTATGGTCGGCATTGAGATCTACCCTGTCAATGTCGAGGACTATAAATATCTCCACGAATGCGGAGTAGATTATGTCACAGTATTTCAGGAGACCTACGACACCGAGAAATATGAGACTCTCCACCTTATGGGGCATAAGAGAGTCTGGCCGTACCGCTTTGATGCACAGGAACGGGCTCTTATGGGCGGTATGAGAGGTGTTGCAGGTTCGGCTCTGCTGGGGCTCTCTGACTTCCGAAAGGATGCCTTAGCCAGCGCCCTGCATATGTATTACCTCCAGAGAAAATATCCTCATGCAGAGATATCCCTCTCCTGCCCCAGGCTCCGACCGATAATCAACAACGGCAGGATCAACCCCAGGGATGTAGGCGAAAAGCAGCTCTGCCAGATACTCTGTGCCTACCGCATTTTCCTGCCCTTTGCAGGTATAACAGTCTCCTCCCGTGAGAGCAAGACCTTCCGCGACGGCATAGTAAAGATCGCCGCCACCAAGATCTCTGCCGGAGTCTCCACAGGCATCGGAGACCATGAAAGCAAATACACAGGAAAGGAAAACCCGGAGGAAGGAGACGAGCAGTTCGAGATAAGCGATGCACGCAGCTTCAAGCAGATGTACAGCGATATGTCGGACGAGGGCTTGCAGCCTGTGCTCAACGATTACCTCTATGTCTGAGCTTATTTGTGTCACCAACAGCGCCGCCTGCCGGGAAGAGCTGACTGTGCGTATAGAAAAGTTGGCTGCCTGCCGTCCGGGCGCTGTCCTGCTCCGGGAGAAAGAGCTCTCCGAAGCAGATTACGAAGCCCTGGCTGCAAAGGCCAAAGCCATCTGCGGCAGATACGGCGTAAGGCTCATACTCCACGGCTTTACGGGTGTCGCATTACGGCTGGGTCTGGACAGTATACATCTCCCTATGGACAGGCTGCGGGCGCTGCCGGAGGATGAAAAGCGCCGCTTTGAAACTATAGGCGCATCTGTGCACTCCCCGGAGGAGGCTGCCGAAGCGGAGCGCCTCGGAGCCGGATATGTGATCTTCGGGAACATCTTTGAAACGCCCTGCAAGCCAGGCCTCCCCGGGAGAGGCATCAAGGCGCTGCACGATACCGTCAAGGCCTGCGGGATACCTGTCTGCGCCATAGGCGGCCTGGATCGGGATAATGCTGTCCGCGCCCGGAGAGCCGGTGCTGAAGGCATCTGTGTTATGACAGAAGCTATGCGTACACAGGACCCTGCCTCATATATCGCAGGGCTTAAACAGGCTCTCAGCGCACGGATACTTTCCTCGGAGCTCAGGCTCTACGCTATAACCGACAATGCCTGCATAGGCGGGCGCGATCTCTGCGAAGCCGTTGATTCCGCCCTCACAGGAGGTGCAACGGTTATCCAGCTCAGAGACAAGGAAGCCTCTCATGAAGAGCTGGTCGGAAAGGCAAAAGCCCTGAAAGAGATCTGTGCTTCTCACGGCGCAGCGCTCATAGTCAACGATGATTGGCAGGCTGCCGCAGAAGCCGGAGCTGACGGCGCACACGTCGGGATAGAGGATGCGCCTGTCAGTGAGATAAGAGAAAAAGCCGGTAACGGCTTTATAATCGGAGCGACAGCCAAAACTGTCCCGCAGGCGCTGGCCGCAAAGGAAGCAGGAGCGGATTATCTCGGGGTCGGAGCGGTCTTTCCTTCTCCGACGAAGAAAAATGCCATACGCATAACCCCGGAGATTTTCCGGGAGGTAGTCTCGGCAGCAGGGCTCCCCGCCGTCGCGATAGGCGGGATAACTCTTGAGAACATCACTTCTCTGAAAGACCTGGGCGCAGACGGCTTTGCAGTAGTATCAGCTATTTTCGCCCGGAAAGATATAAGACAGGCTGCGGAAAAGCTCCGGGCTCTGTCAGAAGGTATACTGAAGCGGTGAGCTTTTGCGTTCACCGATGAAAGGAGCTATTATGAAGACAGCACTTACCATCGCCGGGAGCGACTCCAGCGGAGGCGCCGGCATACAGGCTGATATCAAAACAATGCTTGCCAACGGTGTTTTCGCTATGAGCGCCGTAACAGCCCTGACCGCTCAGAACACAATGGGTGTCTCGGGGATAATGGAAGCGACCCCGGAGATACTTGCCGGGCAGCTCGACCGTGTTTTTGAAGACATTTTCCCCGATGCCGTAAAGATCGGTATGGTATCCTCCTGCCGGCTCATTTCTGTCATCGCGGAAAAGCTGGCGGGATATAATGCCCGGAATATCGTCCTCGATCCTGTAATGGTAGCTACCAGCGGCGCAAAGCTGATCTCGGATGATGCTGTCGAAGCCCTTACCGGGAAGCTCATCCCTCTTGCTGATGTGGTAACACCCAACATCCCGGAAGCGGAAGTCCTCTCGGGGATGAAGATCGCTTCGGCTGATGATATGGAAAAAGCTGCCGCACTGATCTATAATCGCTTCGGCTGCGCTGTCCTGCTGAAGGGCGGGCACAGCATCTCCGATGCTGATGACTGCCTTTACGACGGCGCTGTAAACTGGTTCCGGGGCCGCCGCATCGACAACCCGAATACTCACGGGACAGGATGCACCCTTTCCAGCGCCATAGCCTCAAATCTCGCAAAGGGATACTCCCTCAGAGATTCTGTCGAGCGGGCAAAGCGGTATATATCCGGAGCTCTTGCAGCCGGGCTTGATCTCGGGCACGGCAGCGGCCCTATGGATCACGGTTTTGATATCCGCAGCGGGTTCGCTGAATAAAAATGACCAGAACAGTTGAAACAATATATAACAAGGAGAAACGCTTATGAAAAACTATCATACCCAGATGGAGGCCGCTAAGCTCGGCATCGTTACCCCGGAGATGAAGATCGTCGCAGAGAAGGAGTATATCGACCCGGAAGAGCTCAGAGAGCTGGTCGCTAAGGGCGAGGTCGCTATTCCCTGCAATATCAACCACAAGGCTATCTCCCCCGAGGGTGTCGGCACAAAGATGCGCACTAAGATAAATGTGAACCTCGGTATATCCGGAGATGCAAAGAATTACGAGATGGAGATGCAGAAGGTTGAGCTGGCGCATAAATTCGGTGCAGAGGCAATAATGGATCTCTCCAACTACGGCAAGACCAACACCTTCCGCCGCGCACTGGTAGAAAGATCACCTGCTATGATCGGAACAGTCCCGATGTACGATGCTATCGGCTATCTTGAAAAAGATCTGCTGGAGATAACCGCCGAGGATTTCCTCAGAGTCGTCCGCGCACACGCCGAGGAGGGTGTTGATTTCATGACCATCCACGCCGGTATAAACCGCCGCGCAGTTGAAGCCTTCAGACGCGAGGGCAGAAAAATGAACATCGTCTCCCGCGGAGGCTCGCTGCTCTTTGCCTGGATGATGATGACCGGCAACGAAAACCCCTTCTATGAGTATTATGACAAGGTTCTGGATATCCTTTATGAGTATGACGTCACTATCAGCCTCGGAGACGCTCTGCGCCCCGGCTGTATCGACGATTCCACCGATGCCGGACAGATCAGCGAGCTCATCGAGCTGGGACACCTTACCCAGAGAGCCTGGGACAGGAACGTTCAGGTAATGGTCGAGGGCCCCGGGCACATGGCTATGAACGAGATCGAAGCCAATATGCGCCTGCAGAAGCGCCTCTGCCACAACGCTCCTTTCTATGTCCTGGGGCCTGTTGTCACTGATATCTTCCCCGGCTACGACCATATCACCACAGCCATCGGAGGGGCTATCGCTGCTGCCAGCGGAGCTGATTTTCTCTGCTACGTTACCCCCGCAGAGCATCTGCGTCTGCCGGATGTCAGCGACGTCAAGGAGGGTATAATCGCCTCCAAGATCGCAGCTCACGCCGCCGATATCGCCAAGGGCGTTCCGCACGCCAGAGAACGCGACAACGCTATGGCCGAGGCACGGCACAAAGTCGATTGGGAGGAGATGTTCAAGCTGGCATTTGATCCCGACAAGGCAAGAGAGTATTTCGAGAGCACACCTCCCGCCGACAGACACACCTGCTCAATGTGCGGAAAAATGTGCGCTGTGAGGACTACAAATCTTATCCTCGCAGGAGAGAAAGTCGAGTTCTGCACAGAGAAATGATACCCGGAGAAGCAGGCTGCTCTCAGCCCTTCTTGCGGTCGTATTTTCGCGGGTTTTGTCTAATGTGAACAAGTATTATATCAAAACTTCGTAAGATAAAATATAGCCAAAGCTGAATAAATGTGCTATAATTATAATGTTAGCTTTGGGTCTGGCGAAGCCTCCGGAAGCTCTGAAGTTTTTTGCTCAAATATGTTAATTTTTTACGAAAGCATTATTGACACAGGCGAAAAAAGGTGCTATAATAAATAATGATAATCGTTTGGTCTTTAAGTCTGCCCTGACTCAGGGTCAATGATCTTATTTTCATAAACAGGAGGATCTTATTATGGCTTTTGCTCTTTACAGTATCGATGAAGCCGTTGACTGCAAATATGTTGTTATGAAATCCCTGAGCGGTCAGGCCAAAGCGGGGACTGTTATCCATGTTATGGATACAAATGAGAACTCCGAGGGTATCAGAGTAGATTACCGCGTTACCAAGACCGGGCAGAATTTTGTTATCAAGTTCCCGACTATCAAGGAATTCTGCAAATGGTGCAGGCCCGATTCCTTTGTCGCAAGGCATTACGACAGCTTTACACGCAAAGAGATCATGAACTATCTCAAAGTCAAGGACAGATCCTTCACCACCTTCACTCTTCCGATAATAATAGCAGCTTTGGTCGTTATCTGGCTGATCTCGATGCTTGCTATCGGCGGAGGTGCAGGAGTCGGTGTCGGGATCGCCCTCTCTATTGTTGCGGCTCTGGGTATCATGTATATCACTAAGACCACCAAGGAAAAAATGCTCGTAAAGCTATACGGAAAGGTCAACACAGGCATATCATTCAAATAGTAAAGCTATCAGAAAGCTGCCGTTTCCCGGCAGCTTTTTTGCTTTCTGGCCGGGGCAGATACAAGGCCATTACATAAAGAACCGTATATCCTTCCTGCCGAAACTGCGAAGGATATACGGTTCTTGTTTTTTATTTGCTTCAATGACAAAGCATACCGTCTTAAAACAGACTTACTGTTTTCTTCTGAAAAGGAAATTGGATCTTGCGACTTTCTTGCGCTTTTTGGCCTGTTTGAGCAGCTCTTCGGGAGTAAGCTCCGGCTCTTCTGGAAGATCATCCTTTGGCGCGGGGATCTTGCCGGCCTCATTCTTGACATCCTCGAAAATAGCGAGGGTCTGCTCGGGGGGCTTGACATCCTCAGAGTTCTCATAGAAGGGGTTGTTCTTATCGACATTGACTCCCTTGATGGAATTAGCCGTCGATTCGGGATGTGCCGGTCTTTCCTCGACCTTCATAACAGAAGGCACCTCGGGAGCCGCCTGCCTTTTGAGACCGGGAACCGGGCCTCCGAAATCGAAGCCGTCCATAAGCGAAGCAGCGTTTCCGCCGCCAAGCCTGAGCACAGAAACTATCTGCTGCTCTGTCTCGGAGACAAAGGCCTTGCAGTTGTCGTTATTGGCGTTGGTGCGGAAGAGCTGATGCAGGCCATCCTCAGAAGGCTTGAGCACTCCGCCGGTTTTAATGCTGATGATAACGAGACCTGTTGCGATGCGGCTGCCGGCGTTAGCCATATTCAGCACAGCATTGACATCTGCGGGAACATTGACGATCTTTCCGTCTCTGATAGTCAGGCCAGAGACTCCGAGAAAGATCTCGTCCTTATCGTTTACGAGGAAAGCAGCGTATTTGTCGGCATAGCCCGGCTTTTCGTTCCTGATATCCTCGGCGTATTTCCTAGCGGTCTCCAAGAGTTTATTGAGTTCCAAAGATAGCACCTGCCCTTATTTTTCTCTCCTGACTCAGGAGGGTATCATCTTTTAAGGAGATTTGCCTTCTTCTCAGCAGCGCGGCGCTTATTCTCCGCGACCTTTGCTTTGATGACATCCAGCTTCTCCGCGGCCAGCTCCTCGTCATATACACAGGAGATGGAGATATCGTCTTCTGTGCCGAAATGTGAGCGCTTGACCATATTATTTTTCAGCGAAGGCATAAAGGCCTCCATATTTGTCAACTGGCTTGCGATGATAGTATGGTAATCGAGAAAATCCTGATCGCTCCCGAAGGAGGTATAGAGCCCGTCTGTCGAAACGCAGAAGCAGAGCAGCTTCTTGTTGCGGACATAGAACTGGTCGAACATTGTGACGGCCATCTCATTGCACATTGAAGAGGTGATATTGGCGGGGTTAGCTTCCTCGTAGTCCATAATCATCGAGGTCTCGCCGTCTTCAAATACAGCGACAAGACTTCCGTCGCCGATCTGGAAACCGAAGGTATATCCTCTGCACGCTACGGCACAGATAAGTGTTGTACCGTAATATGAAGCGTGTGGTATCTCGATAAAGACATTATGCTCAAAAAGATGCTTCTCATCAAGAGTAACGGGATTTTCCTCAAGATGCTTGCGGATCTTCTCGTTCCAGAGGATGAGGACATACTTCTCGATCCTTTTTATGAGCCTGTCAGGGTCTCTGTCGAAATTGCGGTCGAACTCATCCGGGTCCTGGAAAAAGAGGCCGATAGTCTCGACAGCGGCATCTACCGCACACTTGGAGCCGACATCGCTTCTGAAATGCTTTTTGCTTCCGTGCCCGTCGGCAACGACAGCGACAGCATAGCCTTCACCTATCTTATAAGCAGAGGCATCCTGGCAGACGATATTTCTCTTTTCGTGGCTTGCACCCTTTACAGAGTGGCTGAAACCGTTGAACATTTTATCACTGCTCCTTCTAAAACAAAATCAACTCATTTTTTACCATCCGGAATCGAAGGAAACGTCGTCGTTATCGTTCTTAGCGACGAGCTCCTGGATCTGCTGGCCGAGCATTTTCTGTTTAGAAGCATATACATCCTCATCGCTGAGCTCTTCGTCGTTCTGGTCGGCAAGGGTCATACTCTTGCTTCCGATCTGAGAAGCGGTAACAGCGACGATCTTGATCATCTGAGCGAGCTGATTTCCTGTATAGGCGTGAACAACGGTATCCTTGGAGCCTGTGAACTCTGCCAGCATATCGTCGTTAGCCTCATTGCCGATACCGAGGGCGGCTTTAAGGCCGAACTTATACCAGCTATTGGAGGCAAGTGTTTTAAGGCCCTCCTTGTAATCGTCGGAGGGATAGCCGTCTGTCATCAGGAAGATAACAGGTGCGAAGGAAAGAGAAGGCGAATTGAGGAAGCTGTTTCTCGACATTCTGAGAGAGAGCTCCTTGAAGGCAGCGCCCATGCTGGTAACGCCCTGAGCGGTAAGCCTTGCCCACTCGAACTCTTCGATATTGATAGGCTCGGAATACATCCACTTAACATCGGTAGAGAAAGTCAGAACAGCGATCTTGACTTCGGTATCAGCCTCACCGACACGTCTGATCTCGGGGATAAGCTCTTCCATAACGGTATTGAGCTCTCCCATCTTAGTTCCCTTCATACTTCCCGAAGTATCTATCAGGAAGAAGATAACGAGGCTCTTTCTGGAAACTCCGGTCGCGCCCAGCGGATCATCGTCAAAATCGTCAAAGATATCGAGATCGGCCTCGGGAGCGGCAGGTGCAGCCTGCACCTTTTCTTCTTTAACAGCCTCAGGCTGCTTAGCTGAGCTGTTCTTGGGATTCTTGTTCTTGCTCATATCCATAACTCCTTTTCAGTTTACGGTAAGATATTTCTAAGCGGCTCATATCCAAGCCGAGACGTTTGTATCTCCGAACTGGATCTCCAGACCCTGCCAGATCGGGCAGCCCTTACCGGGCTCGATATCGTAATAGACTCCGTCTGGCATCCTGACTCTCCACATCATATCGGAAGTGTTCTTGAGCCCGAGGACTCCGGGCTTGAGCTTATTCTCGACCAGCTCTCCGGCGACAGAGATATAGTCGTCTGTCTTGGGATCTATCTCGCAGACATATATCTTCGAGCCGATATACAGCGGCATACGCTGCTCGCGGTTGCTGAATTTCAGCGTTGCGAAGGTCATACCGCATTTGGGACACTTATAGGTGGCATCGTCAACAGCCTCGAACATAGAAGCGAAGTTCTTTCTTCCGCAGGTGCAGGCGATGATCTCCGAGCGCAGTCTGATAAAGCGCTTCTGCCAATCGTTCTCGATAAGCCTTCTGTTGGGATCGTTAAGGCCCTTTGTGAAGGAATCTATAAAGGCGTTCTTTATATAATCGGGGTAGAGCCTCCAGAACTTGATGACATTATCATGGATACCGCGGACCGGCCTGTTGCTGTCGTTATCCGGGTCGTAAACGAACACTGCCTCAGAGCCGTAGTGCCTCAGCTCTGCTGCTTCTGTGAGGCAGACATCCTTGACTACCTTTTCGCCCTCCATCGGGTCGCCTCTGAACAGGAGCTTGAAGAGGACGACTGCCAGTGAATACTTATCCGTCTGGACATCCGGCTTAGCGATACCTCTTACGATCTCGGGAGCCATATATCCGGGCTTGCCTCCGATGCCGAAGTTTGCGCCGTCGGGGGCGATGTTATCGCAGTCAACTACGAGAACGGCGCCTGTATCGACATTGATGAAGAAGCCGCCGTCGTTAAGGTCCTGATAGCTCTTTCCTGCTCTGTGGAGCTGTCTGAAAGCGTTTGCGATATTGATGCAGGCTGTCACCATAGCGGTAAGGTCGGTAAATCTTACGTTATACTTGATAGCTCTGCCTGTCATCGGATCGACCTTGAGCTTATAGGTATTGAGAATATCGACAAAGGAATCGAAGCTTTCGGGCTTGATATCCATAAGGTAGCCGAAAGTGCCGTCGGGCATATTCTTGGTAAGATACTTAGGCCAGATGAACTTATTGCTCGGAGCGCCGTCCTCTATATTCTTCTTGATATTGGCCTTGAACTCTGCGGGCTCTTTCATCTTTGAGATATCATACCATTTCAGCGCCCAGGCAGTCGAGTTGTATTCGACCGAATAAACGACGCCCTGTCCGCCGCTTCCGAGGATGCCTGTTACCTTGGCTTTACCTCCCTGTTCGATATCTATCTCCTGGCCTATATTGAGTTCCGTCATTTCGGATCATTCCTCCCCTTTATTATACATCGGGCAGCGCAGTTCCGGCTGCCAATGTCTTGAATTTGATTCGGTTCTGCAAGCAGTACTTATGGATATATGAATTCTCATAGCACACGATAGTCAGATTCGGGCAATAGGCGAATGCGTTATCGTCAACGAACTTGACCTGCTGCGCTATAACCAGCGTTTTAAGATTCCCGCAGCCTGAAAAAGCATTCTCTCCGATGCTGGACACCTTTTCGGGTATCTTCAGCGTTTCAAGAGAGGTGCAGCAGAAGAAGGTATTATCGCCTATGTCTATAAGATCCTTCGGGAGCTTGAGCTTCTTCAGGCCGACGCAGGCATTGAAGGCGCCCTTCTCGATCTTTTTAACACCGCTTGGGATAGTCATCTCTTCGATATGCTTGCAGTCGGAGAAAGCATATTCGCCGATAACTCTCAGCGTCTTCGGCATAGATATCGTCCTTGCTATTCCGAAGCCGTCGAAGCAATAGCCGTCCAGCTTGGTATATCCTTCCTTAACGGAGATAGCCCTTGAAAGGCGGAATTTGAAAGCATCCAGCTTTCTGAAGATCTTATGGTCGATGAGCAGCGAAGGGTCTTTCTTCGCTTCGGCTGCCAGCGAAGCCGGGTCCTGAATGACTCTCAGCGGCGAGGGATAGGGATATCCCAGCATATACCCCAGCGATGCGAGGGTGAACTCAGCCTCGTTCTTTGTAGCTCCCAGCTCTCTGACCATACGCTTCCGTTCAAAAGCGAACTGAGCTTTTGGGTCCTGTGTTGCGACGAGGTCTTCAAGGACACCGCCGTTTATCATTTTTTTAAGGATCCTCCGCTCTGTCTCACATTCCGGCAGATAGTCATAGATGATTGAAATAAGGCTGTCTTCGTCGCGTATGCGGTCGGCCTGCTCGTTTATCATGACCTTCAGCAGCCTCTGCACCTTTTTGGTGTTGTCAAAGCCTCTGACGTTATAGCGGACTATTGTCCTGCACTCACGGCAGACGGTCGCTGTCGAGAGCAGATTAGCATGACAGTTTTCACATTGCATGAGCAACTCTCCAATCCTGCACCGGGGCCGCTGCAAGCGGATGCTCCGGGCGCTTTATTCGATGCGCAAAATGCACAAGCATTGGTCATATCTCACATACATAATTATATAGTATAATTATAACATCGAAGCACGATTATGTCAAGATAATTCTGAACAAAACATACAATATTAAAAAAATAACCGATAATATAATAGCAAAATATACAAAAAA
>CAMNNQ010000102.1 GCA_946545645.1 uncultured Clostridia bacterium
CCCCCGCAGGAGTTCGAGCTGGGAGACCCTATGCTGGAAAGCATCGAAAAGCAGGATAAGTTCGTTATCATAGTCAGAAAGCAGACGATATATGTCCTGCCGAAAAGATGTATGAGCGAAAGCGATATGGAAGCTGTCAGAAAAAAGCTGAAAACAGTGTCGGCAGGCTGACAGCCCTGAAGGAAAGAATCAAAACACATATAAATTGGAGACAGACCTGAGCCTGTCTGCCGAAAGAGGATGATAGATTGTTTGCGGAAAATTCAACAGTTATAAAGACAGATGTCAATAACATAATGCAGGAGAGCTTTTTGCAGTATTCTATGGCTGTTATAGTCTCCCGTGCGCTGCCGGATGTCAGAGACGGCCTGAAGCCGGTACACAGGCGTATTCTCTATACTATGTTTGAAAACGGCCTTGCTCCGGATAAGCCTTACAGAAAGTGCGCCGATACCGTCGGAAACGTTCTCGGTAAGTATCACCCCCACGGTGACGCCTCCGTTTACGATGCTATGGTGCGCCTTGCCCAGAATTTCTCTATGAGATATCCTATGGTAGACGGCCACGGAAACTTCGGCTCCATTGACGGCGACCCTCCGGCCGCTTACCGTTATACCGAGTCGAGAATGTCCAAAATGTCCCTGAGTATGCTCTCGGATATCGGCAAGGAGACTGTTGACTTCCAGCCCAACTACGACGACCGTCTGAAAGAGCCGGTAGTCCTGCCCAGCCGGTTCCCGAACCTGCTCTGCAACGGCTCTGTCGGCATCGCTGTCGGTATGGCTACGAATATCCCTCCCCATAACCTCAACGAGGTCATCGAAGGTATGAAGCTCCTGGTCAAGAACCCGGACTGCACCCTCGACGAGCTTATGGAGTGCATCAAGGGCCCGGATTTCCCGACAGGCGGCATAATCATGGGCAGAGCCGGGATCCGCGCCGCCTACGGCACAGGCCGCGGCAAGATAACCCTCCGCTCCAAGACCTCTATTGAGGAGATACACGGCAGGAACTGCATAATCGTCAGCGAGATACCTTATATGGTCATCAAGGCCAGACTGCTGGAATCTATCGCAAATCTGGTCAAGGATAAAAGAGTCGAGGGCATACACGACCTGCGCGATGAGTCGGACAGAGACGGAATGCGTATCGTTATAGAGCTTAAAAAGGACGCTATCCCGGATGTAGTCCTCAATAAGCTGTTCTCCTATACCCAGCTCCAGGATACCGTCGGCGTCATAATGCTGGCGCTGGTAAACGGTGTCCCAAAGATACTGACCCTCAAGGAGTGCCTGGAGCAGTATATCGACTTCCAGGTCGAGGTCATCGAGAGAAGAACAAGATACGATCTCCGCAAGGCCAAGGAGAGAGACCATATCCTCAGAGGCCTGAAGATAGCCCTCGATAATATCGACGAGGTCATCGAGATAATGAAGACCTCCAGGAATATCCCCGAAGGTAAGGAACGCCTGATGGCTCGCTTCGGGCTCTCGGAGATACAGGCCGACCATATCGCAAATATGATCCTCGGACGTCTGACCGGGCTTGAAACTCAGAAGATACTCGATGAACTGGCCGAGATCGAAGCTAAGATCGCAGACCTCGAGGATATCCTCTCAAATCACCAGAGAGTCCTGGATATAATCATCAGCGAGGTCGAGGAGATACAGAAGAAATTCGGAGACGAGCGCCGCACTATGATCGAGAACGTCAGCGGCGAAGTCGATATCGAGGATCTTATCCCCGTCGAGGAGAGCGTTGTTACATATACCAACGCCGGATATATCAAGAGAACACCTGTCGCCGCATATAAGGCGCAGAACAGAGGCGGAAGAGGTGTCTCGGGCGTTAAGCAGAGAGAGGACGATTTTGTCGAGGAAATGAATATCTGCTCGACACACGACCATATCCTCTTTATCTCAAATCTCGGTATCATGTACCGCCTGAAATGCTATGAGCTCCCCGAGGGCGCCAAAAACGCAAGAGGAAGCAATATCATCAACCTCCTGCCCCTCAAGGAGAACGAAAAGATCGCTATGATGATAAAGACCGAGGATTTCAGCGGCGAGAAATTCATCATAATGGTAACAAAGAACGGCAAGATCAAGAGGACACCCCTCTCCGCATATAAGAATGTCCGCAAGAACGGTCTTATAGCTATCGGGCTCGATGAAGGCGACGAGATCGCCGGAGTCAGGATGACAAGCGGCTCGGATCAGCTTATGATAGCGACTCATAATGGTATGGCTATCAGAGTCGAGGAGACGAATATCAGAGCTATGTCCCGTTCCGCACACGGTGTCAAGGCGATCAGGCTCCGCGACGGAGACTATGTCGTATCTATGGCCAGAGTAAGAGAGGGCGCCAGCGTCCTGACAGTTTCCGAGAAGGGTCTCGGAAGAAGGACAGCGCTGGATTCCTACCGCATACAGAACCGCGGCGGCTACGGTATGCTGAACTATAAGGCAAACGATGAAAAGGGCTATGTCTGCGGGATAAAGGTCGTTGACGAGGAAGACGATGTTATCATGATCTCCTCGGACGGCATCATCATCAGGCTCAGAGCGGCGGATGTCCGTATAATGGGCAGATATGCTACCGGAGTAAGGCTCATGAAGCTCCAGAGCGAGGACAGCAGAGTAGTTACCTTTACCAGAGCTATGCACGATGAGGATGCGGAGATAGCTCAGATAGAACAGCCCTCTGAGGAAGAGCTGGCTAAGGAAGAAGCAGAAGCGGAAGCCGAAGAAGCCGGAGAGACTATCCCGGCGGACGAAGACCCGGATGACGAAGAGCTCCAGGACGACGGCGACGCAGAAGAATAAGATCAGAAGCTCCGCCCAGAACAAAAACAAAACCGTATATCCCCCGGCTCAGGCCGGGCGGATATACGGTTTATTTATTGGTTTTATTTCTCTTCTTCAGGGCCGGGAGCAGTGGTCATCTTTATCCCGGAGCGGTTTGTCTCTGCCTCAGCATCTTCGGGCTCGTCTCCTGCGGCCTGCTCTCTCTTGGCGATCTGCTCCTTGATGGTCTTCTTGATGTCAGCCAGCATCTGCTTGGTGTAAGGAAGATTCTCCCTGTGGGGGTTGATAAGAAAGCCGTCAACCTGCTCTGTCGATTCGGTCATCGCTGCAAGATTCGGGAAGCTGATAGCTGCCGGACGGTATTTATCCTTTTCCTTAACAAATACTCCCATCTGCTCAATATCTGTAAAGACCGGGAAAAATGCACCTTTTTCCTCGTTTCTGATTATCATGAATTTAGCGGATGTCCTGTCCTGAAATTTCAGCTTGCTGTCTTCGCCCTGAACGAGCTCGTTCTTTGTCGTTATGATCGCCGGGATAAAAAAGCCGGTGTGCAGGGTAAGATTGATGACTCTGCTGTAAGTCGAGGTATTGAAATCCTTTCGCATCTCTGCGATAGCCTCTACAAGAGGTCTGTTGTCGATCTTGAGCTGTTCGTTATTTGCCATATCGTTACGATCCTTTCTGTTTATGTTTTAATAATATATATAGCTGATGCCGGGAATTATCCGGCTTTCTTTTCACGGTCTTCCTTTTCGAGATCGACCTCGATCAGAAAAGTCGGCCTGTGTTTGGTCTCAAGATATATCTTTCCGATATATTCTCCGATGACTCCTATTGCCAGGAGCTGCAGGCCTCCCAGCGCCCAGACGGAGACAACGGTAGTCGTCCAGCCTGCGACTGTTCTGCCCATCGCCCAGATTATGAGGAAATATATGAGCATCAATATGGAGACGAAGAACACTATGAGCCCGAGAGCGGTTATGAATCTTATAGGCTTGACCGAGAGGGAGGTTATCCCTTCGATAGCGAAGGAGATCATCTTTTTGAGGGGGTATTTCGATTCTCCCGCTTGCCGCTCGTTGCGGACATATTCGACGGTATCGCTCTTGAATCCCAGCATCGGCACCAGCCCTCTCAGGAAGAGGTTCACCTCTTTGTACTGTTCGAGAGCGTTCAGAGCGCGGCGGCTCATAAGGCGGTAATCGGCGTGGTCGTAGGTTATCTCGACTCCCATTTTCGAGAGCAGCTTGTAATATCCACGGGCTGTCCCGCGCTTGAAGGCGGTGTCTTTCTTTCTTGAGGAGCGCACGCCGTAGACTATATCGCAGCCCTCGGCGCGTTTATCGAGAAATCCGTCGATAGCGTTAATGTCGTCCTGGAGGTCAGCGTCCATAGATACGACGATATCGGCGTATTCCTTGGCGTGCATGAGCCCTGCCAGCAGAGCGTTCTGATGCCCCCGGTTGCGGGAGAGCTTCAGCCCGGTGAACATAGGTATCGAGCGGTGCAGCCTGTCGATCAGCTCCCAGGTCTTGTCCTTTGAGCCGTCATCGACGAACATCACCTTGCTGTCGGGAGAGATCCTTTTCTCCGCGATAAGAGCATCCATTTTTTCAATCAGAGCTTTTGCCGTTAAGGGGAGCATCTCCTCCTCGTTATAGCAGGGGATGACGATATAGAGCGTTTCCATTATCTGTTACAGCTTATCCTTTCCTATTCTGAATAAGGTCTCGGTATTCTGTCTTGCGAGGTCTATGAGCTGCTGCGCAGGGATGCCTTTGATCTCTTCGGCGCATTTTGCGACTTCTGCGATCATCCGGCTGTCGCACCTCTTCCCCCGGAAGGGCTCGGGAGCCAGATAGGGGCAATCGGTCTCAAAGAGAAATCTGTCAGCAGGGACTTCCGCGAAGGCACGCTTGATCTTCTTGGAATTTTTGAAGGTCAGAACTCCGCCGAAGCCCAGATAAAGCCCCAGCGAGAGCAGCTCTCTTGCTGTTTCCGGTGAGCCCGAAAAGCAATGGACGACTCCCTCCGGCTTGTATTCCCGCATAATATCGAGAAAATCCTCGGTAGCATCCCGGCAATGGAAGATCAGCGGCAGGGAATGGCGCTGGGCGAATTCGATCTGCATTTTCAGCAGGTCGGACTGATGAGCGGCATCGAAGCCTTCAAAATGCCGGTCGAGCCCGACTTCTCCGACAGCGACTATCTTATCGGAGCGCTCCAGAGCCTTTTCAAGGAAGCCCTCTGGGTCCTCCGGCAGGCTGAACTGAAGCTCCGGGTGGTAGCCTACGGAGGTATAGAAGTTTTTGTATTTACGGGACATATCAATGCCGAAGCGGATGGAATCGGCATCTGTGGCAGCGTGGATCACTCCGCAGACCGGGGAGCCCTCGCCGAGCATCGAGCTGAGCAGCCCGGAGCGGTCTTCATCAAAGGGGGCGGAATCATAATGGGAATGGGAATCAAATATCCCGCAAAGCTCAGACAATCCACACACCTCCGAATAACAGCTGAATCTATTATACCATATTAAAACACAAAAGTAAAGACACCGGGCGCAAAAAGCTGTTTTCTGCGGTTTTCCTTCCGCCCGCCG
>CAMNNQ010000103.1 GCA_946545645.1 uncultured Clostridia bacterium
CCGGCCAGGCGCGGCATAACAACAAAAACAAAGGGAGACCAAAGTATGGTCTCCCTACATTTTTATGTGGACGAAAGAAAAATGCCGCGCCGTCAAAACCCATTAGCCCGCTGACACAGGAAAGAGCGAAGCGATTTTCCGTTTTTTAACTCCGAAACGCGGCGCTCCCTTCGGTCGCTTGCTGTCGGTGGTGGGTCGTCATTACGCCCTGCGACGCTGCCGATAGGTTAGCCTGTCGTCTTTCCTTTAGAGGGGCGGGACGTTGTGTAGGGGGTGTTGACCCGCCCAGACCAGGTGCAAAAACTTAACAATAGCTCACGCCTAATCTCGGGGGCTTTCCGGTCGCCCCCGAACCCCTTCGGTCGCTTGCTGTCGGTGGTGGGTCGTCGTTTCGCCCTGCGACGCTGCCGGGAGGTTCAGCGACGTCTTTCCCTTAGAGAGGCGGGACGTTGTTTGTGGCGGGGTCACAGAACAAGTGCTGCGCCGCACAAAGCGGGCAATATTGCGCCCAATACCGGAACGCGTTTCGGCGTTGAGAATTAAGGCAACAATTAGCTTGAAACTGCCGGAGGGATGTGGTATTATAGATATAAGGGCAGGAGCCTGCCGAAAGCATTGAGACGAAAGAGTGATGTTCAGTGGATAAAAAATATCTGCAACTGTTGGCTAAAGAGTTTCCCAATATCGACAGAGCCGCTACCGAGATCGTCAATCTCTCCGCTATAAGAAGCCTGCCGAAAGGGACAGAATATTTTTTCAGCGATATGCACGGAGAGTATGAGGCTTTCCTGCATCTTCTGAAAAGTGCCTCCGGCGTCATAAGACATAAGATCGACCTGACTCTCGGCAAAGCTGTATCCTCGACCGAGCGCGAAGCTCTCGCGACACTGATCTATTACCCCGAAAGAGAGTTCAAGCGTATGGGCAAGAACGGCCTTCTCAACGACGAATGGCGCAGGCTGACCATCTACCGCCTGATACTCGTCTGTGAAACGGTCTCGGCTAAATATACCCGCTCACGGGTCCGCAAATCTATCCCTGCCGATATGGTCTATATCCTCGATGAGCTCCTGAATGTCACCGACGACGTGAATAAAGAATACTACTACGACGAGATAATCTCCACTGTCCTCGATACCGGGATAGCTGACCACTTTATCCGCTCTATCTGCCGGCTCATCCGCGCACTCACCATCGACTGCCTGCATATAATCGGAGATATCTACGACAGAGGCCCCAGAGCCGATATCATCATGGATGAGCTTATGAAGATGCATGATATTGACATACAGTGGGGCAACCACGATATAAGCTGGATGGGCGCCGCCGCCGGCAACCTTGCCCTTGTCGCCAATGTCATCCGCATATCTATGAGATACAATAACTTCGATGTCCTCGAGGACGGCTACGGCCTCAATCTCCGGGCGCTGGCGGTCTTTGCCGGCGAGGTCTACAAGGACGACCCCTGCCTGCTCTTTATGCCGCATACCCTCGACGACAATATCTACGACCCTGTGGATTCCAAGCTGGTCGCAAAAATGCACAAGGCGATAACCGTAATACAATTGAAGCTGGAGGGTCAGCTCATAGAGCGGCACCCGGAATGGGGCATGAACGACAGAGATGTTTTCCGTCAGGTAGATTTCAAAAACGGAACTGTCGCTATCGGTGGAAAGGTATATCCCCTGCTGGATACTGCTTTCCCGACAGTCGATCCCGCAGACCCTCTGCGCCTCTCCGAAGGCGAGGCAGAGCTTATGTCTGTTTTGGCTAATTCCTTTATGCACTCGGAAAAGCTGGGGTCTCATATCCATTTTCTTTACTCCAAGGGCTCTATGTATAAGACGATCAACGGCAATCTGCTTTTCCACGGATGTATCCCCATGAATGAGGACGGCAGCTGGCAGGCCGCCGAGATAGCCGGAGAAAAATACAGCGGCAAGGCTCTGCTGGATAAGCTGGATCAGATCGCCAACGAGGCCTATTTTCTCCATGACTGCCCCGAAAAGAGATATGCCGTGGATTATATGTGGTATCTCTGGAGCGGCCCCTGCTCTCCCCTTTACGGCAAGGATAAAATGGCCTTCTTCGAGCGCAGCTATCTCTCCGAAAAGGCTCTTCACGAGGAGAGATACAATGCCTATTACAGATATTCCGAGAGCGCAGAGGTCTGCGGCGGGATACTTGAGATGTTCGGGCTCGACCCTGCCGGAGGGCATATCATCAACGGGCACGTTCCCGTAAAGATCAAGGACGGCGAGAGCCCCGTCAAGGCCGGCGGCAGGCTGTTCATCATCGACGGCGGCATTTCCAAGGCCTATCAGTCTACAACAGGCATCGCCGGGTATACACTTATCTACGATTCTCACAGCCTTAATCTCGCAGAGCACAAGCCCTTTATCGCCGGCGAGAGCGAACACACACCGACGATACATCTTGTCGAGAAGCTGGACCGCAGAGCCAATATCTCCGACACCGATAAGGGCAAGGAGATCCTTGACCGCATCAACGATCTTAGAGAACTGCTGGCAGCATACCGCTCCGGCGCGATAAAAGAAAAAGGCTGATGCTGTATCTTCGCCTTTCTGCCGCTCCCGGCATAATATGAAAAAAGCGGGTATCCCTTTATCGGGGATACCCGCTTCTGTGTCAAGAGCCGCTTATCCGGCAGCAGCTCTTGGGATCATTTCTCAGACAAACTTAACGGCTGTCCCGTAAGCCATGACCTCGGCTGCGCTCTGCATGATCGAAGAGGTCGCAAATCTGGTCGCAACAATAGCATCCGCTCCGAGATTGGCAGCTTCCGCGACCATTCTTTCCGTAGCGATCCTGCGGGATTCATCCATCATCTCAACATAACCCTTGATCTCTCCGCCGACAAGGTTCTTGAGGCCGGCTCCGATATCTTTTCCGATGTGCTTGGACTGTATAGTGCTTCCCTTAACAAAGCCGAGCACCTGATAGCTTTTACCGGGGATGTTTTCGGTAGTAACGATAAGCATAAAGATTCCTCCTTGATAAAATGAACTTTTTGTTGCCGAATTTCTGCGGCTATGTAAATTATACAACAAGGCCCGGGATTTGTCAACAGCATTTTGTTCCGGGCAACACTAAAAAAGACCATTATTGCACAAAAAAGTTATTGACAAAGTCTCCTCTTTTGGTGTATTATTATAGTATCATGAGACCGGGCGCTGCGCTTTAGAACGCCGGTCTGAGAATTGGAGGTTTTCAAAATGGCTGAATTTTTCGCAAACATCCCTAAGATCCCCTATAAGGGGCCGAGATCCGACGACCCGATGTCCTTCAAGTATTATAACCCCGATGAGGTCATCTGCGGCAAGACAATGCGCGAACAGCTCAAATTCGCCCTCTCCTGGTGGCACACCATGGGCGGCGACGGAACTGATATGTTCGGTGTCGGGACTGCCGACAAGAGCTGGGGCGAGGCTGCTCCCGAAGCCAGAGCCAAGGCTAAGGTAGACGCTGCTTTTGAGATCATGGACAAGCTCTCCATCGACTATTTCTGCTATCACGACCGCGACCTTTCTCCCGAATACGGCACTCTCGCTGAGACCAATGCCAAATTCGACGAGATCGTTGATTATGTCGCCGAGAAAATGAAGGCCGATCCTTCAAAGAAGCTCCTCTGGGGAACTGCCAAATGCTTCGACCATCCGAGATATATGCACGGCGCAGGGACATCTCCCTCCGCAGATGTTTTCGCTTATGCTGCCGCACAGATCAAGAAAGCTATCGACTCTACCATAAAGCTGGGCGGTATGGGCTATGTTTTCTGGGGCGGAAGAGAAGGCTATGAGACCCTCCTGAATACTGATATGGGTCTTGAGCTGGACAATATGGCCAGACTTATGCGCCTCGCTGTCGATTACGCCAGAAGCAAGGGCTACAAGGGCGATTTCTATATCGAGCCCAAGCCCAAGGAGCCTACCAAGCATCAGTACGACTTCGATACAGCCACAGTTATCGGCTTCCTCCGCAAGTACGGTCTCGAAAAGGATTTCAAGATGAATATCGAGGCTAACCATGCAACGCTTGCACAGCATACCTTCCAGCATGAGCTGAGAGTTGCAAGAGACAACGGCTTCTTCGGCTCTATCGATGCTAACCAGGGCGACCCGCTTCTCGGCTGGGATACCGACCAGTTCCCGACAAACGTTTACGATGCCGCACTTTGTATGTACGAAGTCCTCAAGGCAGGCGGTTTCACCAACGGAGGTCTGAACTTCGATGCTAAGGCTCGCCGCGGAAGCTATACCAAGGAAGATATCTTCTTAAGCTATATCGCCGGCATGGATGCTTTTGCACTCGGCCTGAGAATTGCCGTAAAGCTCATCGAGGACGGCAGGATCGACACATTTGTCAAGAGAAGATACGAAAGCTGGACCAGCGGCATCGGCAAGGACATAATCGACGGCAAGGTAACTATGGAGGATCTTGAAAAGTATGCTCTTGAAAAGGGCGAGGTTACCGATTCTCTTAGCTCCGGGCGTCAGGAGATGCTTGAAAGCATCCTGAACAATATCATGTTCTCGATGTTCTGATAAAAAAAGCAGGACAGAAGGATATTCCCCCGCAGCCCGCGGGGCGGATATCCTTTTTTCTTCTCTCTCCCTTTGTTGACAATCCCCTCCCGCTGATATATAATGTTGATAAGGCTCCGAGCCGAATGAAAGGAGGCGAAATGCCGCTGTGACCATGCTTTCGCAGCTCTCCGACCCGGAATGTTGGGAGAGCTTCTACTGCTATAAGACCTCTCTTGCCTGCCCGAAGGCTTTTGCCTCCGAGCTGCGGCATTTCATAGACCTTCGCCTTTATCTCCCGACCTGCGGGAAGATCTCCCGAGGTGAAAGATTTGCGCTTCCGAAACGCTCGGTGATAAGCAAGCTGGACACATCCAAAAAAAGAGTGATCTACACATATCCCTCTGCCGAAAATACCGTGCTCAAGCTGCTGACTCATCTGCTGCTCCGAAAATATGACGGATGCTTCGCCTCCGGGCTCTATTCCTTCCGCCCCGGCAGGACAGCACAGCAGGCCTTCCGCAGGCTTGCCGGCACAAAGGGTATAGGCGGTATGTATTACTATAAGGCGGATATCAGCGATTATTTCAACTCTGTTGATATATCCCGGCTGCTGCCAATGCTTGAAGCTGTCCTGGGAGACGACAGACCCCTTTACGATTTTCTGAGCTCTCTGCTCTGCGAGAAGCAGGTCCTGGAAAAAGGCAGCCCTATCGAAGAAAGCAAGGGCATTATGGCAGGCACTCCTACCTCCGCCTTCTTTGCGAACCTCGTTCTCAGTGAGCTGGACCGGGAGCTGGAAGAACTCGGTGTCCCCTATGCCAGATATTCCGACGATATCATTCTCTTCGCCCGCAGCCGCGAGGAGACAGAGCGTCTCGCCGGCCTTATACATCGCCGCCTTGCAGACCTCGGCCTGAGGATAAACCCCTCAAAGGAGAATTTCGGAGCCCCCGGAGAAAGCTGGGTCTTTCTCGGGCTGATCTACCGTTCCGGGATCATCGACATCGCCCCGGCATCAGTAGTCAAGCTGAAAGCCAAGATGCGCCGCAAGATGCGGGCTCTGATGCGCTGGCAGAAGCGTACCGGCCATACTCCCGTACAGGCGGCCAAAGCCTTTATCCGCATCTTCAACCGCAAGCTCTTCGAGGGCGGAGCCGACAATGAGCTGACCTGGGCTTACTGGTATTTCCCTGTCATCACGACAGACGAGAGCCTGCGGGTCATTGACCGCTATGCTCAGGACTGCCTGCGGTATCTGCTCAGCGGAAAACACACCGCCTCCCGCTTCAATGTCAGATACGACCTTCTCCGCGAGCTGGGATACCGAAGCCTTGTAGGGGCATATTACAAAGCCGGAGAGCCGAAGAAAGGGGATTAAGGCAACACCGCTCAGCAAGAGTTATTCGCCGCTGCCCTTGACATTTTCTACAAGACGTGGTATAATTATTATATAGGTATACCATATCTTCCAAGAAGAGGAGTAATACTATGAGATGTCCGTTTTGCAATTTTGAAGATACAAAAGTCATAGATTCCCGCCCCAGCGAGGGCAAGAAGCGCAGGCGCCGCGAGTGTACGAACTGCGGAAAACGCTTTACGACCTACGAAGTAGTTGAAAAGCCTCTTCTTATGGTCTATAAAAAGGACGGCAGCTTCGAGCCTTTCGATAAGGCCAAACTCTTCAAGGGCCTCCAGACCGCCATCAAGAAACGCCCCGTAAGCGTCGAGCAGGTCAATGAGCTGGTGGATGATATCGAGAATACCTATGCAAATGCAATGCAGACCGAGACCACGACTGCCGAGATCGGAGACAAGGTGCTGGCCGGGCTCAAAAAGCTCGATTCGGTCGCCTATGTCCGCTTCGCCTCTGTGTATAAGGAATTTGACGATGTTGAGGCATTCATCCAGATCATCTCCGAGCTAAACGACGAGACCGGTTCCTGAGCTATGAGCTTTTTCAAGACCTTCCGCTCTCAGAAGATCCCCGAAGAATGTAAGGGGCTGGAGATAAGGACAGAATCCAGCACCTGTACCGGAGAGAAGATCATCGGGTTTTATGAACCGCTCTCCAAAAAGCTGCTCTGTTCCGAGCTTGTCCGCAGCGAGAGCGATATCGACAGTTTCTATAAAAAATACGGCCTGGAGCGGCCGATGAAAAAAGACCGGGAAGCGCGCTGAACGCCTCCCGGTCTTATTTTATTTACTTTTTCCTTGAGTCGGTATCCTCTTCGATAACTATGACATCCCGCAGGATATACCGGAAGCTTGGCGCCGAGGCGTTCTCATTCTCGATATATTCCCGGTTCAGATCATAAGTCTTGCTCGGGTCGTCAACATCGACTCCGATATAATCGCCCTTGAAAACGTGTATATTCCCGGAAGCCATGTCCTCTTCAGCTTCTGAGATCGCGCTTATCATTTCCTTGGTGCAGATCGCTTCGTTGAGCGGCAGCAGCTTGACCCAGCCTTCCTTGATACCGCCTCCGGCATCAAGGCCGTGTATGCTGCCCTTGACAACATCCTCGATCTCCTTGTCCTGGAGCATAGCCTTGACAGCAGCGGTGATATACGGGGCCCAGTCGATATGGCAGCTCGTAAGAGAGGTCATCGGAGCGACTTCCAGCATATCTCTGTTGTATCCGACATGATATACAGGATAAGGCTTATCGGCATTCTCACAGGCAACAGCAGGCCCGACAGTATCGGAATGCTGCGAGATAAGAACACAGCCTTCGTTGATAAGCTGCTCGGCCAGCCGCTTCTCAGCGGCATAGCTGGACCAGCTATTGGCATACTTGACCTTCAGGACAGCCGAAGAGCACTGGGAACGCACGCCCAGGAAGAAGGCAGTATATCCCGAGATCACTTCGGCATAGGGATATGCGGCGACATATCCGACAAGAGCCTCATTCCCGGAGATAACTCCCTCGTCGATCATCTGGCGCAGCTTCATGCCCGCCGCCATCCCGCAGAGATATCTTCCCTGATAGATGGCTCCCATAAAGGTGTGGTAATTCTTGACCACAGAGCCGCTGTTGGCATTGTCGCCTGTTGCCTGACAGAATTGTATATCCGGGTGCGATCCCGCAAATTCCTTGACATACTCGCCGTAGCCGTAAGAGTTGGTGACGATCAGATCGCAGCCTTTGGACACCAGCTCATCCAGCACCTCAACGGAACCGTCATAGGGGACATTGAATCTTTCGATAACAGTGACCTTATCTTCATAGGTGACATCCAGCTGCTTGGCAGCGTTCATAAAATTCTCCGTATAGGGCGTGCTGCCGTCGCCGTCGTAGATGAACCCGACGGTTATATGCGAGCGCCGCTCTGTCTCCGAGAGCCATAAGGTGTAGAGTGTATAGACCACTGCCAGAGCTAGGACAGCGGCTGTTACCGACGCGAACAGGTAAAGCTTCTTTGACTTCATTGTCCTTCACCCTCCTTATTCTCGTCAGGTGCTCCCTCATAAAGAGAATCAATGTCTATTTTCTTGTCATCTATCAGCTTCAGGAAGATATCCAGGAGCTCCGGGTCGAACTGTGTCCCTCTGCCCTTATGCAGCTCTCCCATAACGTAATCGAAATCCTGCCGCTTGCGGTAGATACGGTTGGCTGTCATAGCATCGAAGGCGTCAGCGATAGCGATGATCCTGCCGTAAAGCGGGATCTCCTCGCCCTTGAGCCCGTCGGGATAGCCTCTTCCGTCATAGCGCTCATGGTGGTATCTCGCGCCCTCGGAGGCGTGATCTATAAGTGTGAAATCCTTGAGGATATTGGCGCCTCTGGTAACATGGGTCTTCATAAGGGCGTATTCCTCATCGGTCAGGCGGGAGGGCTTATTGAGGACGGAATCGGGGATACCGATCTTTCCTATATCATGGAGCAGCGCGGCATTTTTGAGATTATCCTGTTCCTCCTGAGTGAAGCCGTATTCCTTGGCTATCATAGCGGAATATTCGGAGACTCTCTGAGAATGGAGGCTGGTGCGGACATCCTTGGCATCGACGGTCTTGGCGATAGCAAGGATCGTCTCATTTCCCATACGGAGCTGTTGGAGCGCCATAGAGAGCTTTGTCTGCTGGATCTGCAAAGTCCTCTGCATCTGCGTTCTTGTTATGAACCAGGTCAGCCATCCGATAAACAGGGCTGCAACGCCGATCATATAGAAGCGGAACCAATAATTGTCGTATATCGCCTTTTCCTTCAGGAAGCGGTAGGATCTTTCTTCCAGAACATTCCCGCTCTCATCCCGGACAGCCAGATGGAAGCAGTATTCTCCGGGAGTCAGATTAGTGTAGGTAACATTTATCAGCTCGCTCTGGAGAGTATTTATCCAATCGGTGTCAAAGCCTTCAAGATAATATGAAACGATGGGATCGTCATAGGTATAGTTGATTATTTCCGGGACGAACTCGATCTTTGAGGTGTCTCTCCCTATTGAAAGCTCTGTGCCGCGATCCAGGGTATAGACCTTATCGTCAACCTTGATCTCCGAAACAGCGAGCCTGAAGGAACGCTGCTTGAGCATATAATTATCGAGGTCGATCATATACACGCCTCTGTCGGCGGCAAGATAGAGCTTATTGTCAGCCGTCCGGGCGTTCCATGCGTTGGCTGTAAGTGCTCCCATAAGCCCCTTATCCGAGTTGAGAAGATGCAGCTCGGAGATATCTCCCTCCAGCAGCTTTTTCTTGTTTATCACATATATCCCGGCGCTTCCCGGGATAAACATCTCGCCATCGTCGTCGATGATGACATCGTAATTGTTGGGATAAGGGAACTCCTTGAGAGAGCTGATCTTTCCGTCCGCCATGCGGCAGATGCTGTTGGAGGTAACGATATAGATGCTCTTGTCCTCGTTATCCATGACCAGCTTCATAACGACTTCCGATGTCAGACCGTCTTCTCTTGTCAGTGTCTTTTCCACCTTGCCGTCCTTTATGACGGCGATACCGTTACCGTCTGTCCCTGCATAGAGTGTCCCGTCGGGCATTTCCAGCATACAAAGCACCTGAGAATATCCGAATTCACCGCTGAAAGTGATCTTGTCCGCGACATAACCGCCGCTCAGGAAGAAGAGCCCGTTGGAGGTGCCGACAGCTATCCTTCCGTCGGAGAGTTCAATACATATACGCGTTCTTGTCCCCAGATCGGATGCGCGGTCAGAGTAATTGCTTATCTTTCCTTCTTTATTTACCGAAACGAGCCCTTTGCCGTAGCTGCATATCCAGAGCTTTCCGTAGCGGTCGGTCATCAGGCATCTTATACGGCTGCCGCTCATATATGAGGTAAGCTCGCTTCGCACGACTCTGCGGGCTGCGGGATCGACCACGATGAGCCCGTCATCGCTGCCGATGTAGAGATTCCCTCCGAAGAAGGCTGTCGCATTTACGACACAGTGCTCCAGGCCGCAGTCGGCAAATATATCCGTTACGGGAGAGGCGGAGAGCCTGAGCAGCCCCAGCCTTGACGAAGTGAACCAAAGGTTGCCCTGATAATCCGAGACCATGTTTTCGACAGAGTAATTGAAATCGCCGGATTCCTGGCGGAAAAAGCGGCCCTCCTTATCTATGCAGCCGATGCCGTTATCGGCGCAGAGCCAGATGCTGCCGTCTTTATACTGATAGCTGTAATTGATCTTGGTCAGCCCTTCGCAGGCGATCTCATTGACCGGCACCGGAGTATCGCCGTCCAGCTCATACTCTCTGATGATCCCGTTCTGAGTCCCGGCGATGAGCCTGTCGTCTTCCGTAAATCCGCAGCTTGAGAAAGCTCCCTTGTCCTCCGGGCTGAGCTTTTCCAAAACTTCGTTTTCCTTTATGATGAAGAGCTCGCCCTCGGATGTAACAGCCGCAATATGGCCGTCCGAATCGGCAGAGAGCCTGCTGACATTCCCGATATCCTTGATCTCTCCGGTCTTTTTGAGCCCCGATCTCAGCTCCAGGGTAACGAGGCCGTCGGTCGTCCCGACATAATACTCTCCTGTCGAGCTGCGGACGATGGAGCGGACAGAATCCGAAGAGAGGCCGTCCTTGCTGTTCAGGACAGCGATCACATCGCCGTTTATTATCATAGCGATACCGTTATCGTTGGTGCCGACCCAAAGTCTGCCCTCCTCGTCTACATAGAGGCAGTTGACATTTCTGATATCTTCAAGATCGTTCTTATAGGAGAATTCTGTCCCGTTATAGCGGTAGAGCCCGGCGTAGGTCCCTATCCAGAGTATGCCGTCGGAGGTCTGGGCGATAGAGTTGGCGTGGCCGCAGGGGAGGCCGTTCTCTCCGTTGAAAACAGTCTGGATGAACGAGGTGCTCCCGGCTGTATTCTCAGCGGCCTCAGCCTTCATCGCAGGCGTATAAGACAGGCAGGAGACCAGTATGAGCCCGGCGGCTGCCAGAGCCTTGATCTCCCTTTCGGGCTCCTTGACTCCGCGCTGCTTTATCTTTCTTACCAGCTTGACGATGAAAAACATAGTCATCGCTGTTATGAACTTATCCGGGAATTCGAGATAGAGCCCGCCTATGAATGTAGCGACCACCTTGTTGAGCCCGTTGTTTTCCAGCATCTCCTTGACTCCGTCGCTCCAGACATTGCCTGTGCTCCCGCCGTTGACTATGAAATTGAGCACTGTTGCGATCACAACTGCGCCGACTGTCATCAGCCCGGCGACAGTCATCGTATGAAAGACTGTATCAAAATACTTTTTCCTTGCAAGATGACCGACTCCGATGCCGATAAAAGCACCGATCACCCCGTAAGCGATCGACGAAGGTGTCCAGAAAGCCAGGGCAAGGTTGGTCGTGACCCCGACGATAGCGCCTGTCGTGGGGCCTCCGATATATGCGGCGAAAAAGGTGCCGAAGCAATCCAGCCATCCGGGCAGAGAGAACTGTGTCGAGATAGTCCGCCCGGTAAAGTTTACAGCTATACACATGAAAAGGATAAACGTTAGCCCAAGAAAATGCAGAGGCTTGCTTTCTTTTTTCATCCCTTGCCCTCCCTTACGGAGAATACTTTAAACCCATTATATATTATATCATACCTTACAGCCGATTTCAACCTTTTTCTGGAATTTGATATGGCAAAATGATCCCGGGGGAGCTTATCCTTCCCCCGGGATCATCAACACAGATCATTTTGAAAATATCCAGCTATCAAGCTCTATATCGCCGTGTGTCACGAAATAGATATCGCTCTCACCGCTGAGCACGGCATCCGCCGTGACTTCCGTAAGCTCTGCGCTGCCGCACTCGAAAACTGCTGCAGCTTCTCCCTCGGGAGAGCCCGCAAAAAGCTCGACCTTTCCGCTGCCGCGGAGCCTGAGGGCCGCCTTGGAGCTGCCTGAGCCGAAATCGGCTTTCCTGACCCCGATGACATTCCCCTCTCCGCCCTTGACGAAGATCCTGCCGTCCTCCTCCGTAAAGGTGCAGTCTGTGAGATAGACCTCTTCGGCCTGGTGCTCGGTATACGGATCGAGGGCTTTGATCTGCACGACTCCCTTTCTTGTGCCGAGCCCCTGCTCGATGACGGCGTTTTCCTCATCGACTGTCATCTCATTTACGCAAAGGCTGCGGAAGGCGTGTTTAAGGCCTCTCGCCTTGTAGAGTATCTGCGCATGGTAGAAAAGGTAATACTTGCCCTGAAACTTTTGGAGATGGGTGTGGTTGTTGCCCCATTCCATCCCGTAATCGCCCGGGTTCAGGAAATAGTAATTCCGGTATTCCCAGCTTTTCGGGTCGAGAGGGTCGGTGGAGGTCATATAGCACATCGAGCAGGTCGGAGGCGGGTTGGCATTATCGTAATCCCACTCAGAGCGCTGCTTCCAGGACGTATTGAAAGTGTAGACATACTTCCCGCCTATGAAATTCAGCTCGCTGGCCTCGAAGAAATAGGGGGCGTCTATCTCGACAATATCCGAATCCAGGGAGATCATATCCTTGCCCAGCCGGACTATCCTTGAGACTTTCGGGTGCTGATCGCTGCCGCCCTCGCCTCCGCCGAAGGTCAGCCAGCCGACCCCTTTGTCGTCGATGACGACACCCGGGTCAAAGGGTATCGGACAATGCCCGAGCCCTTTCATCCCCGCATAGATCAAAGGCTTTTTCAGCGGATCCTCCCAGGGGCCTGCCGGGTCCGTGGCTGTAAGCACGCCGACTCCGCCTCCGCTGTTGGAGAAATAGAGATAGAAATGGGTCTTGCCGTCGTCCTCAGTCCTTGAAACAATGGAGGGCGCCCAGCTTGCGGTTATCCATTTTGCTATCTTCCCGGTATCTATCAGCCCCTCATACCGCCAGTTGGCCATATCGTCGGTAGAGAGGATGACTATTGATTTTATCTTTTCGTAGGTGTTTTCCTCGTCGCCCTTTTTCTGATACTGCTGCTCATCGTTAGTCCCGTAGACATAAAGCCTGCCGTTATACTCTATCGCTGTCGGGTCGGCGCAGAAGTTATTGGTCATAAGGGGATTGTTATACTCCCCGGCTGCCTTGAACATAGCGCTCCCTGCCTCCTGGGGCGGAACGACCGTCTTTGCCTTTGTCGTCTTTGCCGGCTTGGCAGTCGTTGCCGCAGCGGTATCCGCCTCCCGGGAAGAGGCATCCTCAGCTTCGGAGGATCCTTCGCTGCCGCATCCCGCCAGCGCCGCCGCAGCCATGATGCAGGCTGCCAGCAAAGCCCTTATTCTGATCATCTTATACCTCCGTTACTGCATTATCGCTTCCATAGACTCGATAGGCCCGTAGGAATAGTTGCTGGAGATAGACATCCCGAAGAGAACATCGGTAGCTCCGACCTCTTCAAAAAAGTCCTTCATCTTAACATCCACATATCTGAAATCCGTAACATATATCTTTGAGAAGCTGCCGACAAAGAAAGGCACAAGTGCGTTGCCGTAACTGTCCTTGATGATGACCAGGACTCTGTCGTTATCGACATCGGTCTTGATCTCAGCGATATTCATATCTCCTCCGAGTATGGCGGAATAGCAGCTTGCGCCCTCAGCCCAGTCGAAGAAGAGGTCTCCGTCGTAGCCGTTCTGGAAGGAGCCGTTGTAATAGGTAGTTGTGTATTCGTTGGAGGGCTTGTAATACCAGAAGGTATCGGGATAAGCGGCCAGATCTTCGGCATAGTCGGTATACATATACATCGAGCCCAGGAAATCGTCGATATGGCATTTTTCATAGGTCGAAAGGTCCGGGAAGGGCACACCTGCCTCCTTGCAGAAGGCCTGCGCAGCATAGTAAGCTCCAAGAGGCTGCCAGTGGTGGTCGGTGCGGGAATAGACATACTCGTTGCCGTGTCTGCCGATAGCCTCAAAAGCGTCGATATTCTTAACATTACTGAGATGGTCACCGATATGGGTGATACAGCCGTGCTGCTCGGTGACATCGTCCTGAAGGTTTTTCGGCATATAGAAGGCCGAGGCAAGGGGAATGCTCATATTGTAGATATTGACCTTGTCTCCGACCATTTCCTTATACTTGTTGAGCAGGTCGGCATACATCTCTCCGATGCTCAGAGTCCCGTAAAACACAGGCATAGCGCGGATATCCGGAGTCCCTCTGTTATACATAACGACTCCGTTTACCCACTGCCCGCTCTCAGGGGCAAGGTCTTCGATGTTGATCTCCGGCTCCGGGGTAGTGACAGGCTCGGTAACGGTCTCGGCAGGAGCTGTGGTAACGATCTCGGATGTAACGGTCTGCTCGGGAGCAGAGGTCACAGCGGGAGCTGTAACGGAAGAGGAAACCGTTACGGGAGCGCTCTTTTCAGCAAGGCTGCTGTCATCTGAGCTCGGGAAGATCTGATCCCTGAGCAGGAACACGCTGCCGCCGCCCACCAAAACCAGACCTGCTATCATAGCCGGGATAGCGATGCCTATTCCGGAAGACTTCTTCTTTTTTCTTTTCTTTGTATTGCCCATGTATAACTCTCCTTACTGTCTTTTTGAACCGCCCTGCATCAGCTTGCTCTGCAAGGCACACGCACATATATTATAATTCCAGTTCCGCCGATTGTCAAGAGCGGCTCGGCTTCGGCAGCCGGGCTTTGTGCTATATGCCGATTTTTGCCTTCCGGGGGTTGTAATTTGTCAGCGAGTGTGTTATTATTTAAGGTGTGTTATTATCTTTGAACGGAGGATTTTTTATGATATACCCACTTGCCGCCATAGACGACGGCTCCAAGATGCAGAACGTCTATACTCCCCTTTCCTTCGGGGTCCATCTCGGTTTCTGCATAATCGCTACCCTGCTCTATCTTGTACTTTATTACCGCAAGGGCTCGCTCCATTACCTGACCCTGATGTTTGCCATAGACCTGACCTTCATCACCCAGTTCTGGACATCTACCACTGCCCGTGTGCTGCTGGGTATCGCAGAGGCGCTGCTCATCGGCGCGACGATATTTTTCTATATCAGGTTTTCAAGAAAACTCAAGGCAGAAAATGCCGCAAGGGAAGCTGCCCGCAAAGCCCAGCTTGAAAAGGCAAAGTCTGCTATGAAGAAGGATGACGAAGAAAACAGCAAAATCGTCGATAATGCCTTTGACGACTGAGGTGCGGAAATGAAGCTGGTCATACTAGACTCCGAGACAGTTTCAAGAAACGATGTCTCGCTTGATGAAATAACCTCTCTCGGAGATACCGAGATCTTCGGTTACACTCCCAACAGCGAGGTCGCCGCACGCATCGGTGATGCCGACGCGGTCATCTGCAATAAATGCCTTATAACCGAAGAGGTGTTTGAAAAGTGCCCGAACCTGAAATATGTCGGGCTCTTTGCTACGGGATACAACAATGTCGATCTCAAAGCCGCCTCCGGGCACGGAGCGGCGGTCTGCAACGTCCCCAGCTATTCCACAGATGCTGTCGCACAACACACCTTTGCGCTGATACTTGAATTCTGCAACAGGACAGCCGAATACACCGCCTCTGTCGCAAATGGCGATTGGGTAAATTATAAGCTATTCACATATTTCGGCATACCGACCTTTGAGCTGGCCGGCAAAACTGTCGGAATAGTCGGTTACGGCGCCATCGGCCGCAAAGTCGCGCAGATCGCCCGCGCCTTTGGGATGAAGGTCGTTACCAGCACCCGCTCCCCGCTGAAGGTAACGGACGGGACGCCCTGCCTGAGTCTCGAAGAGCTGCTGAAAGTCAGCGATATTGTCACCCTGCATTGCCCTCTGACGGCTGACAACACTAAAATGATAAATGCCCGGAGCCTTTCGCTGATGAAACCGTCAGCTCTGCTCATAAATACCGCCCGGGGAGGTCTCATCGACGAGGAGGCGCTGACAGAAGCCCTCAACAGCGGCAGGATCGCCGGCGCAGGTATAGACACCCTGACCTTTGAGCCTATGAGGGAGGACTGCCCTCTTCGCAAGGCCTCGAACTGCCTTATTACGCCCCATGTGGCCTGGGCTCCCAGAGAAACAAGGATACGGCTGCTGGAAAGAGTCGCCGCAAACCTCAGAGCCTGGAAGGAAGGCAGCCCGATAAATGTCGTCAACCAACTGCCCTGAAAGCGGAAAGGAGACCGGTATGGCGGAAATGTTCGACCTCTACGACGAGGATCTGAAACCGCTGGGAGAAATGTGCGAGCGCGGGGATACTGTCCCCCGGGGAAAATACCATATAGTCGTGACTGTCCTGCCGGTGAATTTCGAGAGCAGGATACTCATCACAAAACGCGCCGCGGAAAAGCCATACGGCGGCCTGTGGGAGATCACAGGCGGTTCGGTCATAGCAGGAGAGACTCCCTTGCAGGGCGCTGTCCGTGAGCTGAGGGAGGAAACCGGTCTAAGAGCGCTGCCCCAGGCGCTGGACTGCCGAGGGCACGTCATTTTCAAAAGCAGTGATCACAATCATATAAATATATTCTATCTCTTCCGGGCAGATTTTCACGAGGAGGATATAGTCCTGCAGCCGGGCGAAACGACCGCTGCCAGGCTGGTCTATCCGTCCGAGATAGAGCAGATGGCCAAGCAGGGGGAGTTCATCCCCTTCCTGTATCTCAGAGCCAAAGCTTTCTATCCGGATATTTTCGGGGAGAATATGCCATAGATATATCAACCGGGTCTTGAAACGGCAAAGGCACACTATACAAAACAGAAAAGGAAAGTATGAAAATGGATAAGGAAAGAAAAAGAATAGTGGTAAAGCTCGGCACTTCCACACTCACACATAAAACAGGAAAGCTCAATATCAGGCGCATAGAGCGGCTGGTGAAAAATCTGGCCGACCTGCACAACGCAGGCAATGAACTCATAATCGTATCCAGCGGAGCAGTCGGCCTCGGGATGGCCAAGCTCAACCTGTCGCAGAAGCCGAAGGAGACACCCTTGAAGCAGGCCTGCGCCGCTATCGGCCAGTGCGAGCTGATGTATTTCTATGACAAGCTGTTCTCCGATTTCAGCCTCAATGTGGCTCAGGTGCTGCTGACGAAGTACGTCCTGCTGGAAGACAGGCGCGTGAACGTGCAGAACGCCCTTGAAGAGCTGCTGGCTCACAATGTTATACCGATAGTCAACGAGAACGATACCGTGGCTATCGACGAGCTGGAGCTGGAGGTGGGCGAGAACGACTCTCTGGCCGCTACCGTCGCTACGCTCGTAGATGCCGATCTGCTGATAATAATGTCTGATATCGACGGCCTTTACAGCTCTGACCCCAGAACAGACCCGGAAGCAAAGCTCATCCCAGTGGTGAACGGCATAACCGACGAGATCAGGGAGCTGGCAGGCGGCGCCGGCTCAAAGCTGGGCACCGGAGGTATGAAGACCAAGATCAATGCCGCCGAGATCGCAAACGCGCACGGCATTGATATGATAATAACCAACGGCCGCGACCCGGATAATCTTTACGCTCTGTTCGAGGGCGGCGCCGGGACGCTTTTCAAAGCCCCGAAGAAATGATCTGAACACATCTTAATGTTCGGGAGGCATGGACTGATGCCATCGGAAGTATCATTCCCGGCGACCGCTGTCTGGGGCTATGCCTACGAGACAGCCTTCTCTTTTATTTTCCCGCTTGCGCTGTTTTTCTTCTTCCGCAAAAGGCATAGAGAGTTCCGCTTCAGGCCGCTGCTGGTGGGCTTCGCCGCCTATTTCGCCGTCTCGCTCGTAAGAGGAGCCTTCCGTTATCTGATCCTTACCGACAGCGTCAGGCAGATACCCGCTATGTTCTATACTATCTCGGCTCTGCTTTCGGGAGTCCTGGAAGAGGCCGGCAGATATCTTGCTTTCCGATACGCTCTGGACGGCTGCGATTCTTTTCAGGATGCCGTCTCCTACGGTATCGGCCACGGCGGTATGGAGCAGATGTTCGGGACAGGCGTTCTGGCATCTAAATTCCTCTACCGGGCGCTGCGCTGCAACAGTATCGGCCTTTCGGGAATGATCGCAGGGATGGACCCGGAGCGTGCCGAAGCCTTCGCTCTGGAGCTGGAAAGCTCTGCCGACTCCAGCCTGCCTTCCAGCCTGCTTATGTCGGCCTGCTGGGCTGAGGGGATGTTTCTGCATATCGCCTTATCAGTGCTGGTGCTTGCGGCGGTGGTTTATGTCGGAGAGAAAAAACAGCTCTGGATAGCTATGGCGCTGCATACCTTTCTGGATATCATCCCCCCGCTGATAGTCTGGTCAAAGGTCCCTCTGCCGATGCTTACCAACTCCCTTATCGCTCTGATGCCTATAGTATACGCTTACAAGGTCTGGAAACGGATCCGCAGGGAGGAAATACAAAATGGCTTCAAGAATGATGCACCTCGCCGTGACTTACAGTCTGGCGGAAAGCTGTGATGTCAAAGACAGGGAACGGTTCTTCCTGGGCTCGGTAATACCCGACTCCGCACCGAAAGCCGTGAGCCATTACTATAAATACTTCGACAGCGGCAGGCGCAAGACCTACGATCTTCCCGCCTTCCGTGAGCACTATTCCGACTTCCTCGGAGACAGCCTCTATCTCGGATATTATATGCACCTTATCCAGGATCTCGTTTTCAGAGATCACCTTTATCATACCGTCGGATATGTCCCGACGAACGAAAAGGTCGTTCAACTGCACCGGGATTATGAGCTGCTGAACAGATATATCTGCAAAAAATACAGGATAGAGAGCCTTCCTGCTGTCCCGGCGGACATAGGATCAGAACTCATAGTCAAGGAGCTCTCGCTGGATGTCCGGGGCTTTATCAGGGATATGAGCCGGGACCTCACAGAGCAGCCGCAGGGAGAGCCGGTATTCTATACGGCCTCTGTCGCAGAAGAATACTTCTCAAGAGCCCTGGCCGCCTGCCGCACCGAGCTTTCCGCGCTGGATGGGGAAGGTGAGCATACAGACGAAAAACGCTTTTCCTGGCTCAGACACGATTAGGAGGTACAGAATGATTCTGATATTATCTGCTGCGTTCCTGCTGTTTACAGTCTTTCTGGCAGTGTTCAATAACAGACGCTCAGAGGGGACCCTCCGCTTTGTGTTCAGGATCTCAAACCTTATACTGCTGGGGCTTATCCTGCTGGAACTGATATTTGCACTCGTTGTCTGCTTCAAAGACATAAACGACAGCTCCGGCCATACTCGCAACGGCGGCGGCATCCTTGGCGGGATAACCTATTACCGCACCGACAGCGACGGATATGTGTTCCATCAGTCCCAATTCCTTTCGCCAGGCTCGGAATTCAAGATCTTAAAGGAAGATGCGGAGCTCCCGAAAAGCGCGGAGTTCCTGAAGGGTGTCATCATCTACACCAACGGCCCGTATAAGACCTCGATCACCACCGGCAGCACCCATCCGTTATGGACCAATGTTGTAAAGATCAGCACGGATTTCTTTTTCCCGGTACTTTTCGCGGGCTTATGTGAGCTGGCAGCGCTGTTTGTGCTGGATCTCTGCATTTTTATAATAATACTCGTAAAACGGAAAAAAGCCGGGAGCGCTCCCGGCAAGGAATAAATCACAGCATAGGAGCTGACTGTTATGAACTATATCGAAACCCTCGGAACAAAAGCCAAAGCCTGCAAGACAGAGCTCGCCAACGCGACCTCCGCCCAGAAAAACGATGCGCTGATGGAGATCGCGCATATCCTGAGAAGATGCGCTCCCAAGATCATTGAAGCCAACGCTATGGATCTTGAGAACGCAGTCCGCCGCAATATGACCCCCGCTATGCAGGACAGGCTCCGTCTTGACGAAAAGCGTATCGAGAACATCGCCAATGCCTGCGAGAAGCTGACTATGCTTGACGACCCTGTCGGCGAAGTGATCGGAGGCGGCACCCGCCCCAACGGGATGAGGATCACAAAGATCAGAGTCCCCATGGGTGTAGTCGGGATGATCTATGAGGCCAGACCCAACGTTACCGTCGATGCCGCAGCGCTCTGCCTGAAAAGCGGCAACTGTGTCATCCTGAGAGGCGGCAAGGAGGCTATGAACTCCAATAAGATGCTGACAGCTCTTATGAGACAGGCTGTCCAGACCGCCGGGTTCGATCCCGATATCATCCAGCTCATAGAAGACCCCGACCGCGGCATAGCTACAGATATGATGCGCGCTAACGGCTTCATTGATGTGCTTATCCCCCGCGGCGGCGCACAGCTCATCAAAGCAGTCGTTCAGAACGCCACTGTCCCCGTCATCGAGACAGGTACCGGCAACTGCCATGTTTATGTCGATGAGAGCGCGGATATAGATATGGCCGTTAACATAGTTGACAACGGCAAGACCCAGCGTCCCTCTGTCTGCAACGCCGTCGAGACCGTCCTGGTACACCGCGATATCGCCGACGAGTTCCTGCCCAGGATGAAGGCAAGGCTGGACGAGCACAATGTCGAGATCCGCGGCTGCGACCTGACAAGGATGATCCTGGGTGTCAGGAACGTTGTTCCCGCCGACCCGGACGATTACGCAACAGAATTTCTGGATTACATCCTGGCTGTCCGCGTAGTCGATGATATGGCACAGGCGCTGGAGCATATCGCTAAATATTCCACCGGACATTCCGAGTGCATCGTCACAGAGAGCCTCTTCTCGGCCAATGAGTTCAAGAAACGTGTCGATTCCGCCTGCGTTTACGTCAACTGCTCTACCCGCTTCACAGACGGCGAAGAGTTCGGCCTCGGAGCCGAGATCGGTATCTCGACACAGAAGCTCCATGCCAGAGGGCCTATGGGCCTCCGCGAGCTGACTACTGTCAAGTATCTTATCGACGGCAGCGGCCAGATCAGAGGATAAGGCATTACGCTCAGAGGAGCTTCGGCCCTGCAACAGATCATTCAATGCTATCATCGCCCCGTTGCCTTGCAGCGGGGCGAAACTGTTTGAGCCCGGCATTTCTTCAGCGATATGCCCGCTTTGCACCGGCAGAGGGCCGTTTTCACCCAGTGATCCGCCGTAATTGTACCAATATAGTAAATTGACTTTTTCAGCAGGATATGGTATAATGATATCAGTATGCAAATGTGCTGCTTTTTTCCGTAAAATGACCCTTTTTGCAGTAACGCTCAGTGGTATCCCGAGCGTATATCGAAAGGAGACATTATGAATACTTTAACCGTAAAAGCCGATATAAACTCCCTGAACGATGTCCTGTCATTTATTACCTCCGAGCTGGAGGCCAATGACTGCCCCGCTAAGGTACAGATGCAGATCGAAATATCCATCGAGGAGATATTCGTCAATATCGCACACTATGCCTACCCCCCGAAGGAGGGCGACGCAGTTGTCGGCTTTGAACTGACGGATGACGGCATAATCAGCATAACCTTTACCGACAGAGGCGTGCCCTATGACCCTCTCAAAAAGCCCGACCCTGATATCACTGTTCCTGCTTCCGAGAGAAAGATCGGCGGCCTCGGTATCTATATGACCAAGCAGAGCATGGACAAGCTCTGGTATGAATACCGCGACGGTCAGAACATCCTGACGATGCAGAAAAACATCAGGGGGTGAGCTCATGAAAAGAATATTCGGAATCAAACTAGGTGGCCTTCATCAGAAAATACTCAATCTTGTGCTCATTTTCCTGCTGGTAACCATCGGCCTCGGCTTCGGGATCTCGATGTATCAGACCAACAAGCTGACAAAGATCGTCAATGAAACCCGTGAAAATCAACAGGATGCTCTTAATACAACATCGACAAAGACCATCTATCAGGTCGTCGATGCCTCTGTAACAAAGACCAATGCTTTACAGGCATATATCGCAGAGGAAATGTTCCTTACAGTGAAAAAAGACGTAAACTCTCTGCGGGCTCTCGCCGAAGGCACCTTCCGCAACAGAGACAAGCTGGAAGGCAGCAGCGTCGCCCTCCCGGACCCTGCTACCGACGGACAGATCACTGCTCAGCTCCTTATGGAGGAAGGCATCGATCCCACAGCCTCCAAGCTCCTGCCCTACGGAGCTCTGCTGAGCGAGACTATGATCGCAATGTATAAGACCTCCAACTATTCCACGAACTGCTATATCGGCTTTGCCGACGGCACCAATATCTGCATAGACAATATCGCTTCCAATAAATATGACGACAAGGGCCAGCTCATCCCCTTCCCTGTCCGCCAGAGGCCCTGGTACACAGGCGCTGTCGAGAAAGGCGATGTCACCTTTACACAGCCGATGCTGGACACCTATACAGGGACGATCTGCATAACCTGCTCCGCTCCCATCTATGTTGACAGCGAGCTTATCGGCGTCGTCGGGATCGACCTCTTCCTGAGCGATATGGAAAAATATGTTGAGGACTCCACCGCAAAGGGCAGCTTCCTCTGCGTTGTCGATAACGAAGGCAAGATCGTCTTTGCTCCCAAGGACAACGGCCTCTTCGAGGTCAAGCTCACCGGAGAAGCAGAGGATCTCAGAAATTCTGAGAGCAAGAGCCTCGCTGAGGTCGTCAGCCTTTCTATGACCCAGAGCACCGGCCTTAAAAATGTCAATATAGACGGCAAGGATTACTATATGGTCGGCTCGCCCCTCAAGACTGTCGGCTGGAGCGTCCTCTCGGTAGTTGACAAAAGCATAACCGAGATCCCGACTAAACAGATGCTGGACGAATTCAACAGCATCAACGACAGCGCCCGCTCAGACTATTCCGACGGGGCCTCGCATATCAATACGCTTACCCTTATCGCCATCGCCGCTATCCTCATCATCGGCTCTGGAACTGCGCTCTATACTGCCGGAAGGATAGTCAAGCCTGTCGAATCTATGACCGAAGAGATAATTGAAGGCGGAAAGACCGGCAAGCTCTTCGAGATGAAGAATATTTACAAAACAAAAGACGAGATACAAGTCCTGGCCGAATCCTTCGACGATCTCTCGCAGAAGACGGTGCAGTATATCAAGGATATTACCAGGATAACAAAAGAAAAGGAGCGTATCGGAACAGAGCTGGCTCTCGCCCGTAAGATACAGGCGGATATGGTGCCTAACATCTATCCCGCTTTCCCTGACAGGCCGGAATTCGATATCTTTGCGACCATGCACCCCGCTAAGGAGGTCGGCGGAGACTTCTACGACTTCTTCCTTATCGACTCGGATCACCTCGGTATGGTCATGGCGGATGTCTCCGGCAAGGGCGTCCCTGCGGCGCTGTTCATGATGATGTCGAAGATCCTTATAAACAACTTCGCCATGATGGGCGGCTCTCCCGCACAGGTGCTTGAAAGGACAAACAATGTCATCTGCCAGAACAACGAAGAGGAAATGTTCGTTACCGTATGGTTCGGTATACTGGAGATCTCGACCGGCAGGATAACCGCCGCCAACGCAGGGCATGAATACCCGATAATCAAAAAGCCCGGCGGCAAGTTCGAGCTCTTCAAGGACAAGCACGGCTTCGTCCTCGGCGGCCTCGAGGGCATGACCTTCGACGAATACGAGATGAATCTGGAAAAGGGCGGCTCTCTGTATCTCTACACCGACGGCGTCCCGGAGGCTATGAACGATAAAGACGAGATGTTCGGTACAAAGCGCCTGCTTGATGCACTGAACAAATATGACAACAACATCACTGTCAAGCTGCTCACCGACCTTAAAGAATCTATCGATGCCTTTGTCGGGAATGCCGACCAGTTCGACGACCTGACTATGCTGGTCATCAAGCTGCGAGACGATAATGAGACCAAGGAAGAAGAATGATCTTCCTGAAGGAGGGCCCTGAAAACCAATGAAATGCAAGCTGCTCACTGTAGCCGCAGCCGCTCTGCTGCTGACTGCCTGCGGAGACGCAGATGCTGACGGAGCACCGGCACTTACCGCCAGAAGCGCTCTCCCCGCAGTTGCAACACAAAGCGTGACCGACTATCCGAAGGATACGACAGCATCCGGCACTGTATCTGACATCGCAATCGAAACAAAAGGCTCCCCTGCCCCTGCCGAAACAGAAGCAGAGCCGTATTATGAACCGGAGCCCTATACCGAGCCCGACCCGGACACAGATCCCGACCCGGACACAGATCCAGGATCGGAAACGGATCCTTATACAGATCCCGAGCCTGTTACCTCGCCGGATCCGGTAGCACCGCCCGAGCCCGACACCGAGCCGGAACCGGCAGAAGTGCCTGAGCCGGCTCAGACAAGATCAAAGATAATAAACGTGCCCTACATCATGCAGCGCCCGGAGCTGCCCACAGGCTGCGAAACAACAGCTCTGACTATGCTGCTCAATCATCTCGGAGTCCCCGCAGACAAGCTGGATATCGCCAGAAATTATCTCCCCAAGCAGAGCTTCTACTGGAAGAACGGGCAGATGTTCGGTGCAGACTTCCGCACCACCTTCGCGGGAGATCCGGAGGATGAGAATTCCTACGGCTGCTATGCACCGTGTATCGTTACCGCTGCAAACAGCTACCTGCAGGCAAAGGGCTCAGAACTCCGAGCCGTCAATACCTCCGGCTACGACCTCAGCACCCTTCTTACGACCTTTATCGACAATGATATCCCTGTTCTCATCTGGATCTCCAGCGACGGCCTGCACGAGACAAAAATGACTACTATCTGGACGACTCCCTCGGGAGAAAAGCTGCAATGGAGAGCCTATGAGCATTGTGTAGTCCTGACAGGCTATGACTACGATAACGGCATCGTTTACTGCTCTGACTCTATAGTAGGCTACGCAGCCTTTAATATGGAGCTGCTGAACGCGAGGTTTACGGATTTCGGCAAGCAGAGCGTCTGCATAAAATAAGCGTCAGGCCGGACAGATCATCCGCTGCGGCAATGCAGCAATGATATATATCAGTAAGACCTATACAGTATAATACTAAGGAGTGATCAATAATGAAGATCAAAAAGATCGCAAATGAAGAGAAGCTCACTATACAAGTTGAGGGAAGACTCGACACTCTTACTTCCCCGACACTTGAAAAAGAGCTCAATAATTCCCTTGACGGCATCACCGAGCTTGAAATGGATATGTCCTCTCTTGAATATATCTCATCCGCAGGGCTCCGTGTCCTGCTGAAAGCCCAGAAAATGATGGAAGAAAAGGGCTCCGCAATGACTGTCACCAATTGCAGTGAGGCTATCCTTGAGATATTTGATGTCACAGGCTTTACTGATATCCTTAATATTCAATAACAGGAGGGGATCAAATGAAAACAGATGTTATCGAGATCTCCGGCGATCTCAGAGGAAAAGAAGCTGCTTTGCAGACTGTCGAGAAATTTATAATCTATAATTCTCTTACCGGCAAAAGCGCGACTCATATCCGTCTGCTGGCCGAAGAGACTATAAGCATGGTCAACGGGATCATGGAGAATTTCAAGGGCGAGCTAACCCTTGAAAGCTGCCCCGCCCAGGGCGGAAATCTTTACCGTATCAAAGTCGTTGCGAAAAAGAGCCCCAATCATGAACAGGAAAGCAAGCTGATGAGCGTTTCGACCACCGGCAAGAATGTCGCTGCCAAGGGCGTTCTCGGAAAGATCAGAGAGGCCTTCCGCCTCAGTATGCAGCGCTCAAATGAGGGCACTTACAGCGACAGATCGGATATGATCGACGGCTGGTATAATATGGGCATCACCGGTGAGAACGAGCCTAATTATATCGACGAGTATTATATGGGCTACTGGTCGCTGAAAAACTACCGCGACAATGTTTCGCAGCAGAAGGATAAAGCTCCCGCCGAATGGGACGAGCTTGAAAGATCTATCCTTGCCAACATTGCAGATGATGTCAAGATCGGTATCAGAAGCAATCATACCGAAGTCGTTATCGAAAAATTTATTGCTGACTGAAACAGCTGCGCCGATCCAAGAGCATCGTGCACTTGAATCGGCGCTGTTCTGTTATTATGAGATCTTATCTATCTCTTTTATTGCTTCGGCAAGTATGCTCTTGACATCCGCTCCGAGGATATCCAGCCACTCCGCCTTTATGATCCTGCAATCAGGTATTTGATAAAACCGCTCCGCCAGAGCCTTTACATATCCGAAACCGTATTCCTCCGAGAATATCCTTCCGCCGGCGGTGGTAACATAAAACAGCCTCTTCGCCCTGCAAAGGCCATAGGGAGCTCCCTCCTCAGAATAGGCGAAGGTCAGCCCGATGACATTTATCAGCTCGAAATACTGTTTCAGGCTCGCCGGGAACGACAGATCCCAGAAAGGCGCCGCGATGACGATCTCGTCGGCTTCGGCAAACTGCCTCGGCAGAGCGTACATCTCTCCGGAAAGATCTCCCGAGGCGCAGCCCCGGTCTCTTTCTGCCAGATATGCCTCATCTGCCTTAGGCAGATCCAGCTCGCAGAGCCTGACCCTTTCGATCTCACCTCCCAGCCTTGACAGCAGATGCTCCGCCAGCATAAGTGTCCTTGAGCCGCTGCGGACAGTTGCGTCGATAAACAGTGTCTTCATAGAAATCTCCTTCCCAAGCCCTTAACCCGGCTTGAATTATTTTTTCAGCTACGGTATGATAATAACGTTCAGATCATTTATCAGAAAGAAGGCGGCCTGTCTTGCGCGAACAGAACAGAAAAGCGATAAAACGTCTGATGATAATGCGTATAGCTGCAACGGTCATCTTCCTGACAGCCGTAACTGTCTGTCTTATCGTTAATTCCGGCAAGCTGGAGATACGTCTCCCCGACGGTGTCCTTGCAAGAGATTACTATCCCGAGGAAGAGGGTGTGGTCGAGCTTTCCGTCAGCGAAAAGAGCCCTAACCGTCTGGCCGTAACAGCTATAGGCCGCGGAAAAGTGTTCCTGATGAGCCGCGGAGAAGGAATGCTGCAGTATGTAAAGATCCTCCCCGGAGGGATAATCTACAACATGGTGAACGGCGACTTTTCCGGCTGCGGGCTGATAGTCCTCTTTGTCCATATCTATCTTTGGACTATGGTCTCTCTCGTCGTCTCGACATTCATCCTCCGGTGCAGGACAGAGCTGTATTCCTATACTACCCTTTTCATCGGAGGTATAGCGCTCTTCATCATCTGTGCAGCCTTCGATCTTCTCATTCAGGTCGTCTCAGCGCTGAAAAGCGATATTTTCAGCTCGATACAGCCCTTGGGAATGTCATATATCTTTTCGGGGATGCGAAAAGCAGGCTCATCCTTCATGTATCTGACCGGGCCGATAATGGCCTTATTCGTCATCGCCTTTACAGTCAGCAATTTCGTCCTTGTCAAACGCGAGGGCTTTCATCCTGCAAACCTGCTGGGCTTCGGGATAAGTGCCGCCATAATAGCAGGCTATCTTTTCGCCTATCTGGACGGTGAGAACTTCACGGGAGGCAGCGAGGATGAAGCCCGGATCTTCTTTACGGTAAGGAGCATCTATACGTCTGTCTTCGTTTACTTCGAGGCTATGCTTCTGAGCTCTTCGCTCTGCGCGTTCATAGCTGCTGTGAAGAAGCCTCGCCGGGACAAGACCCATGTTATCATACTTGGCTGCGCTGTCTCGGATGATGGCACTCCCCTGCCGCTGCTCCGGGGGCGTATCGACAGAGCTATTGCCTTTGCCGACGACCAGGCAAAGGATACCGGAGCCCGGCCTGTATTCGTCCCCTCCGGGGGGCAGGGCTCTGACGAGGTCATCTCCGAGGGAGAGTCTATGCGGAGATATCTTCTCTCAAAAGGCATCGACGACGGGCATATCCTACCGGAAACTGCCTCAACGAATACTGTCGAGAATATGCGCTTTTCTCTTGAAAAGATAAAAGAAAGCTGCAAAGACCCGAAGATCGCCTTCTCGACCTCCGGCTACCATGTCCTCAGAAGCGGGATGATCTCGGAAAAAGAAGGTCTTGCTGCTGAAGGCATCGGCAGCAAGACCAAATGGTATTTCTGGCCCAACGCATTTATCCGCGAGTTCATCGGCCTGCTTGCCGGCAAATGGAAACGGCATCTTCTCTGGATGCTCCTGCTGACCGGGTTATTTGTCATGATAAATCTTGCGATACCGATCTGATGCGGCTGGTTATACCTTTGCTTTTGAGCAGCTTTTTTTCTTCATACATCAGCTTGTCAGCTCTGGCATACAGCTCATCGTAGATATGATCGCCGCTGCCGAAGGCCATCCCGCAGGCCGCAGAGCAGAAAAGATCTTTATCCCATTCATTAAGGCTGTCGAGAGCCGACCTCCAGTTGCGGCGGATCTCCTCGGCCTCTTCTTTTGTTACATTGACTGCGACCATAATGAATTCATCTCCGCCGATACGGAACCCGAATACCTTTTCCGAACAGACAGCGTGCAGGCTCTTGGCAGCTTTTACTATCAGCGCATCGCCGTATTCGTGCCCGTAGGTGTCATTGATGTGCTTCAGGTTATTGATATCGAAGTTGTAGACGGCTATAGTTTCGGCGCAGCAGAAACATTCGCTTTTCATCGAAAGATATTTGCCCTTGTTATAAAGGTTGGTGAGCCTGTCATGCTCGCTCTCGTATACGATCTTTTCTCTGAGGATACTGTTCTCGATAAACAGGCTGATGACATTATGTATCGAAGGATCCATGAGATCGGCAGCGCCCATTTCCACAGACGTCCTGACAAGGACAACACACCTTATCCCCTGTACCTCCGAATTCAGGATACAGCGCAGGCCGTTGATAGAAGCTCCCCTTTTAAGCTCATAATATCCCGCATACTGTTCTGCATTCGGCTCTGAAAACCTTATAATCTGCTCGCCGGAATAGGTGCTCTTAGTTATCTGCCCCTCTCTTTCCGTAAACATAACGACCTCATCTGCCATACAGTAATCCGCCAGCCCGGGCAGAAAATTATCGAAGGACATAGACAGCTTTTTCATTATGCTGGTCTGGAACTTGTACATCTTCGAGATGCTTTTGGTATAGGTCGAGACCTCCCTGAGCAGCAGCGCATATTCGCTGACATCCGTTGCATGATAGCAGACCCAGCTTTCGCCGCCGTATTTGACGACAGTCTTGCGGACGCTGAAATAGAGGGAATGCTCCTTGTCGATAAACTCCTGCTCATCGAAATCAAAGGAAATGCTGTTTATCTTATCCCAGACTATATCAGCGGGAAGATCGTTCTTCTCGCTTTGGTATACAAGGTTCCCGCTGCTGTCGGCAACAAAGGTATTCTTATCCTCGATGCTCCAGAATTGATCGAGTATCGCTCTGATATCCACAGCAAATTCCTCCCTTCGGCCGATGATATTTATGTAGATATATTATAACACATCCGGAGCAGTTTTGTCAATTTAGCCCAAAAGAATTTTTCCCGGTATGATATGCTCCACCCTCATTCCGGCTTCCTTTGCGCCGCATAAGGCTTCGGATGCGGCAGTTCTCCGTGTTTTCAGCTACACCCTATTGTATCTTCCCCGATCTTATGGTATAATCGTTTCAGCGGATCTCAGCATAAAGGAGCCCGGCTTTGGCGGCTTTCAGGAACTGCCTGAGCCGGAGGGCTGAAATCTGATCTTTGAGAGCCTTGACTATTGCAATTTCCCCTGAGAGGTGCTATACTTAAATTGTGCCGTGGTCTCCGGCAAGGAGGAAAAAATGGGAAAAAGATATATTATTGCCGCTTTGTCTGCAATGCTGATGCTTTCTGGCTGCGGAGCATCGGAAAGCAGCTCAGACAGCTCTGCCGCTCCCGCCGGAGTTACTCAAAACTCCGCTGAGAGCGAAAACGAAAACCTGCCTTCTTTTGAAGAGCTGAGCAAAGCGCTCAGCAATGCCGACAGCGATAAACTGACAGGCTCGGCAGTATACGGTGATCCGCAGTTTGAAAAGAACTGCGAAAAGCTCTTCTTCTGCCCTAAGTCGGAGCTTTCCGGCGGGCTTATCGTATACAACCAGAACGGCGGCTTCGCAGACGAAGTCTCAGCCATAAAGCGCAGGGACGGAGACACGGAAAAAGCCCTGAAAGCTCTCCGCGGCCGCCAAGCGATGCGCCATTCCGACTTTGACGGATATGTCCCGGAGGAGCTTCCCAAGATCGACAGCGGCAAAGTGTTTGAAACAAACGGCTGGTGCGTGCTGATAATATCTGACAGTTCCGATGAGCTGGAAAAGATCGTAAGAGACAGTCTGAAATGATACCGGCTGTATGCGGCAGACAAGCTGACGGCAAGCCTCTCTGATGTTAATATGCACAAAAGAGATTTTCTCCTTTTGGGCGTTCCTACGAATTTATCCTTTTTCCGAAATGATGAATGACAACCCTCCCGGGATATGGTATAATAAAGGTATCATAACAAAGGAGGTCATCCCTATGAAATATGTATGCTCTATCTGCGGTTATATCTACGATCCCGAAGCCGGCGAGCCGGACAGCGGCATAGCTCCCGGAACTGCCTGGGAGGACGTTCCCGATGATTTTGTCTGCCCTCTCTGCGGCGTAGGCAAGGATCAGTTCGAGAAGCAGTAAGCCTATAACAGAATAAAAAGGGTATTCCTTAGCGGGAATACCCTTTTTGCATAATAAGTTCGCCCCACTGTTTTGCAGTCGGGCGATAGCTTTCATTATAGCGGTTTCTGAGACTTATTTCTTCTTTACAAATCTGTGCCTCTGAACGTCATAGGTCTCCTTGCTCTTTCTTCCGAGGATGATGAAGAGCACTGCAACTGCCAGACCGACACCGGCAACAACGCCGATGATGATGAATATAATGCCGTTTGCACCGGACTTCTCGCTGCTGTCAGCCTTGGATTCAACAGACTCGGTAGCTGCTGCCGCCGCTGCAGTAGTCTCAGGTGCGGGAGCGGTAGTCTCGGCAGGCTTTGTCTCGACAACGGAGCTGTCCTCAACGGGAGTCTCCTCCTTGGGGATGATAGTTGCGCAGTCCAGAACATAGAAACCGGTACATTTGATAGTGCCTCTGCCTGAGTCTCCGATATGGAGGGTGCTGATACATCTAAAATCCGTTGTACCGTAGGCCTTGATAAACCCGGCGTAATCGAACACAGCAAAAGAATCAGAGAAAGCGATCGCGGGGACCTTCTCCCAGGCGTGCCCGTTACGGCTTTTCGGAGAGATGGTATCATCAGCGCTCTGGATGATGAGCTCTACGGGGCATACACTTGCATCTTTCGTAAGCTGGGATTCAAAAAAAGCAACGATCTTGGAGTCGGTAGTAAGTCTGAGGCTGTCAAACTGGTCGAAATGGACCGAAAGGCTCTGGCCCCAGTTTGTCGATTCCTTTGCCGAAGAGGTATCAACACATACTGTGCTGTAAAGGTTCTTGGAAGCAAGATCGGCCTTCGACCATACACCCTTTGCCTCGACGCCTGTGCAGGTAACGGCTGTCCCGTTGGCAGCAGCAACATCTATTGCATAGACGGGGGAAAGATCATCCTTCTTGAAGACCTTGAGTATGTCTACGAAGCTGAATTCAGCCTTACCGCCCTCAAAGCTGCCTGCCGGCACCTCGAAGGAAGAGGGCTCGCCTGCGCCGCCGTTTTTATCGGCTGCGCTCTTATCCCAATACCTGAACACCAGCTTTACGGGGCAGCTATCGCTGTCGTCGCCGTTATAGCTGACAGTTATGGAAGCATCTGATTTGAGCTGTGCGCCTGCGAGATCTGTCTCGCTGATAGTATAGGAAACGCCGTCTGATGTTTCGGCAGCGCCGCTGACTTCGACAGTAATATCCTCTGCCGCTGCCGCGAAAGCGCCGAGAGCGACTGCGAGAACTGTTCCCGCTAAGTAAGTCATAATTCTTTTCATTTCATATTCTCCTTAACTCACTTCAAACAATTAAGGCAACACCGCACGCCCCCTGTGCATCAGTATGCGCAGCCTCAATTAACATTGAGGCACAGATTTTCGTCAGATTGCCTAAATTCGACGCAGGCTTGCTGACGCA
>CAMNNQ010000104.1 GCA_946545645.1 uncultured Clostridia bacterium
GCCTTTTCTAAGGCGGCAGATATGCTGCCGGGGTCCCTGAATGCCTTACGCAGTTCATCGTCAGTCACAGAGAGCTCGACTCCTGCCTCGGACATAGACTTTCTGATATCCTTTGCAACATCGAAATCCGACATCTCACCGGTCAGGCTCTTTTCCAGCGCCGGAGCGACAATATTATTATATACCGCTCCGCTGAGAGCATCGGACACTATAAGGGAGAATATGATGCAAACTATAGTTCCCAGGAGCTTTATTACTCCCCTGACAAAACCGCGGCGGTAGCCTATGAAAGCGGTAAGCGCAACTATTACGGGAACAGATATATCCAATACTAAAGACATTTTGTCTCCTTTTCTTCGTCAGGTCCTGAATACCAGCTTATTGACAGCAGATCTCCCGAGGAGATAAACGGCATCATCGCAGTAAACAAAATCTGTATGGGAATCAGACAGCTCAGCGGTCGATATGACACTGCCGTCCGGGCCATAGCAATTGAGCTTATCACTGCCGAGGACGAATGTCATCCCGTCGAAGCAGCGGATACGCTTGACCGTACCCAGATCGTTGGCCGGACGGACCGGAGTCAAGGTCAGGTCTGCGGCATCAAACACACAGAGCGTAGAGCCGGAATGTCCCAACCCTTTAACAGAGACACAGACAGAGCTGCTGCTCATAGCATAATGCTCCGGCATATAATCGAAGCTGCTGCTTACAAGGATATTACCTGCATCTGAGATAAGGTAGAGCGCATCTTTGGTAAGGGCAAAAATATTTCCCTCGGTGTTTATCTTCGCATTGATTACGAGGCCGTCTATCGGGTCGGAAACCACAAAGCTGTCGCTTATGGTGATATTTGCGCGTGTGACTCTTGATATGAGCTTGCCGTCGGAAACAGAGAATGTTGTAAAGGCACAGCTCTTGCCGTCGTCGGAGAAGGCGGCATCCATGATCTTATCACCGTTTTCCCAGTTATAGATCAAAGTCCCGTTCTTATCGTAGATAACTGCTTTGGTGATATACTTATCCGTCTCATAGACGACCAGCACATTACCGTTCTCGGCAATATCTCCGAGGATGACAGTTCCGTCGATATGCTTATCGAAGATCTCGCCTGTCTTGCCGTAGAGCTTGACACCTGTTCCGCCGTGATCGAAAAGCAGCATTCTCTTTCCGGCCGAGCGGATCATCGGGTTTCCGAAACTATGGAAGGCTGTATCCCGGAGCTTTCCGTTGGTATCATAAGTAAGCAGATGTCCGCCGTCAACGGTAACAAAGTTGCCGTCGATACGTGAAAGCTGGGAAACGCTCCTATCATCGATGACCAGCGGAAAATTGCCTGAATGGACAAGACCGGCTTCATTGACGATAGTATCGTGCTTTTTATCGAGGATGCCCTCCAGTTTCGGGACCCAAAGGCCTCTGGTGAAATATACTGCTGCAGCGATGATGACCAGCACAAGAACGATTATCAGCCTCTTCATTCTCTTACGCATCTTGAGTTTTTTTCTCGCCTTGCGGAAGTCGTCCATATCGATAGGCTCTTCCTCTTTGAGAAAATCAGGCTTCTCCGGCTCCGGGTCAGCAGACCTGGGGGGCTCGACTCTTTTTCTGCGTTCTTGAGAAGCTGTTTTGCTTTTTGCGGGCTTTAGCTTTTCCTTTTTAGGCTTTTCTTTGATCTCTTTTGTAAACTCGCGGCTCACGAGCTCCTCGGCAGGCTGCTCCTTCCGGGCAGATCTTCTTCTGTGGGATCGCTTATTCTCAGACTCGGCATCATCCGGCTCGAAGATGTGATCGGGGGGACGTTTTTTTTCGGGTTTCTCGGAGAAAGCCCGTATTCTTGCTTCTATCTCCTCAGGAGTAAGGTCTCCGGAGCGTTCATTCTGAGTATGGCGGATAAGTCGGCGCCTTTCCTGGCCGACACCCGCAGAACGCTTCTTGGCCTCCCGCTCCATCGGAGAGAGCGATTCTTTATCTTTATCCTTCAAAACTCATCTTCCCTTTATCATAAAAAACTCTGTTCAGATACAAGCCCTGCGGCTCGACAGTTATCCCTGCAAGGGTCCTGTCCCGTGAGGCAATGATCTTCGGGATGCAGCCCTGCGGCAGCTTTCCTTCCCCTATATAGAGAAGTGTCCCGACCATTATCCGAACCATATTATACAGAAAACCGCTGCCGGAGACAGTAAAGCAGACAGTATCTCCCCGGCGCTTTACATCGAAAGCATATATCTCGCGGACTGTGTTTTCCTTATCGCAAGCGGCGCTGCAAAACGCCTTGAAATCGTGTTCTCCTATAAAGCTCTTGGCTTCTCTGTCCAGAAGCTCTGCATCTATCGGATATTTCCAGACCAGAGCTGTGTCTTTGCGGAAAGGATCCCGCAGGGTGCTGTTCAGCACTTCATAGAGGTATTCCTTGCCGACACAACTGAATCTGGCATGGAAGCTCTCAGGCATATCCTTACATTCAAAGGCTGCGATATCCTGAGGCAGCTTATCATTGAGGCCGGCGATCAATCCGGCAGGGGGTATAGGCTTTTCTGTCTGAAATGTTAGGCAATAATCTTTTGCGTGAACTCCGGCGTCTGTCCGGGAGCAGCCGTTTACAGCGACTGTTTCCCCCAGCAGAGCTGAAAGCGCCTGCTCTACTGTCTGCTGGACTGTTGAAGCATTGTTCTGACGCTGCCAGCCGTGATAGGCGGCGCCGTTATATTTTAGTCTTACCAAAAGATTTCTCATCAGGTGACCGCCTTAAACAATATATTAGTAACGATAACTCCCGCAAAGAAGGCTGCAACATAGAAGACAGCGATAAGATCAACCAGATGCAGCTTCAACTGCTTCATCCTCGTCCTGCCCTCGCCGCCGTGATAGCAGCGGCATTCCATTGCAAGAGCCAGCTCTTCTGCTCTTCTGAAAGAAGAGACAAAAAGCGGGATAAGTATAGGTATCAGAGCCTTTGCTCTGGCGATAGGGCCTCCGGTCTCCAGGTCTGCACCTCTTGCCTTCTGCGCTGACATTATCTTATCTGTTTCCTCGATAAGTGTCGGGATAAAGCGCAGGGCTATGGTCATCATCATAGCCAGCTCATGCACCGGCACCCTGATCTTTTTCAGAGGTGAGAGCAGTCTCTCGATGCCGTCTGTCAGGTCGATAGGCGAAGTAGTATAGGTCAGCAGTGAACTGCCGACGATAAGGCATACGATACGGATCGTCATAAATATCGCTGTACGGACACCGTTATCAGTTATCTTTAAGAACTTCCACTCCCAGAGTATATCACCTGTCCTGATAAAAAAGATATTCAGAAGCGAGGTGAAGATAACGATAGGAAGGATAGGCCGCAGGCTCTTCAGGATCATACGGAAGGGTATGCCAGAGATAAGATAGGTAACGAGGGTAAACACTACGCCTACATAGAGGCCGATCATATTCCCTGAAATAAAGAGCATTACGATGAAAACGATAGTCAGGATCAGCTTGACGCGGCAATCCATTTTATGTATCGGGGATCTCCCCGGGAAATATTGCCCGATAGTAATATCCTTTAGCAAGGTACATTCTCCTTTTGTTTAGGCAAAGTAATAAATCACTCGTTTTTGTCTGCGGGATTCTCAGAGCTGTTTGTGTCCGGGGACGGCGCTTCGCTTTCCAGTTTCTCGACGTCGATGAACATCAGTATGAACACAGCGATCAACTGAACGACGACAAAGATCAGGCCTGCTCTTTCAAGGGCGGTACACATCAGGGTACCGATTATGACACCGATGATAAAAAACAGGATGATGCCGTAGAGCTTCATAGCGGAGGAAAGATGCTCAGGGTCTTTTTCTGTGCGGTAAAGGGATATATGCTCTGTGGCGGTGCGGAGGTTTCCGGTACACATAGTCGTCGCAAAGCTGATGGAATGGACTTTACGGAAGCTCTCGACCTGCAGTGAGCAGACGAAGGATATGAGCGTATTGGCGATTATATTGAACCGCCCCCCGACGGGGATAAAGGTCACAGCGACGAGAGTAACAGCTTCGATCAATATTATATACTGCCGCCAATGCAAGCTGGAATCCTTGAGCTTTACCCTCAGCCTGTCGGCAAGCAGGACTCCGGCGACGAACATAAGTATCGGCATAAGATATTTTGCACAGCCCAGCCAATCGCGTTCAAAGAAGCGCATACCGAGCAGAACGATATTACCTGTCTGGGCGTTGGCAAAAACGTGCCCTCGGACGATATAGCTGTAAGCGTCAAGGAATCCCCCGGCAGAAGCAAGGATCGCCGCGACTACATAGGTCTCGGACATCTGTCGTTTAATTGTCATCTGGGGTTTGCCCTCCTTTATCAGAAAGCATACGGCAAAGCAGGTCTTTACCGTATCCGACGGTATAAACATCGTCATTGATATTCGCGCCCATAGCTTTCAGGCGGTCAAATACTCTTGTGATCTGCGGAACGGCCAGCCCCATACTTTCCAGCTCGGTGGAGCGGTGGAAAACGTTGGCGGGAGTGTCGTAGCAATAAATCGAAGCATTATTCATTACCAGGATCTTAGAGCAGTGTTTCGCTACATCCTCCATTGAATGCGAGACCAGCATGACCGTGTTTTTCTTTTCCTTATGATATTCTCTGATAAGCCCCAATATCTGGGAGCGGCCTTTCGGGTCAAGGCCTGAGGCCGGCTCATCGAGGATAAGCACCTTTGGCTCCATAGCCATTACTCCCGCGATAGCGACTCTACGCTTCTGCCCTCCGGAAAGCTCAAAGGGAGATTTTTCAAGCAGCTCGGGCTTCAGGCCGACGAGCTGAGCCGTTTCGCGTACACGCTTATCTATCTCATCCTCAGATAGGCCCATATTCTTCGGGCCGAATGCAATATCCTTATAACAGGTCTCCTCAAACAGCTGATATTCGGGATACTGGAACACCAGCCCGACCTTGAAGCGGATATCCCGGAGCTTTTTTTTATCGTCCCAGAGCTTTTCGCCGTCGATATAGACTTCGCCGGAAGTAGGTCTCAAGAGGCCGTTGAAGTGCTGTATCAGCGTTGATTTTCCGGAGCCTGTATGCCCGATGATGCCGATAAACTCGCCTTCATTTATCTCAAGATCGACATTATCCACCGCGACCTTCCGGAAAGGAGTCCCCTCGCCGTAGACAAAGCTGAGCTTTTCAGTTCTGATAACTGCCATTTTTACTTTCCTTCTGTCAATAATGGTATCATATTATTATAACACATAATTGCCGAAAATGCAATAGGGCATAATGTTATGCCAGCTCTACAGCTTTTAGGTTCAGCTCGTGGAACTTTTCGGGGATACGTTTTACAATGGCATTTTTCAGCTCATCGACAGTCATCCCGAGAGCCCCGGATTTAGCAGCGGCAGCCAGCAGCGCGATATTCAGCACCTTGGGGGAGCCGCACTTCTCGCAGATATCGTCTCCGTCGATGATGACCAGCTTTTCGACATTTTCTTCAAGATAAGCAAGGGCCTCGGAGCCGTCATAGGCAGAACCGGTAAGCGAAGCTGTAACCGGCTTTACAGCTTTTTTATTGACGATAACAGTGCCGCCCTTTTTAAGATAGCTGATATTTCTTACAGCCTCAGCGGGCTCAAATGCGATGATAACATCTGCGGAGCCCTTTGGGAGCATCGGGGAATCTATATTCTCTCCTGCGCGGACATGAGATACTACGCAGCCTCCGCGCTGGCTCATTCCGATAGTCTCGCTGGTGCGGACATTCTCGCCGCGCTCCATAGCGGCAAAGGCTATGAGCTTGGAGGCAAGAACAGTCCCCTGCCCTCCTACACCGCATAAAAGTGTATTATTCATATCATTACCTCCCTATGGCGTTTACGGGGCACACCTGAGCACAGACTCCGCAGCCGTAGCAGAGCGAGGGCTCGATGGCAGGTCTGCCGTCTGTAAGAACTATGGCCGGGCAGCCGAGCTCGCGGATACACTTCTTACAGCCAATACACTTTTTCTCATCAACAGAACAGAGCTTGGCCGGTTTTGTCACCGCGATACAGGGCGACTTCATTATTATCGCTTTAACGCCCTTCATCTCCATAGCCTCGGAGACAGCGGCTTCGGCAGCCGCGAGATCGAGAGGGTCTACTGTCCGGACCATCGTGCAGCCGACAGCCTCAAGTATCTTGGGGATAGAGACCTTAGCGCAGACATCCCCCATCATCGTTACACCTGTTCCGGGATGCGGCTGATGCCCGGTCATAGCGGTAGTGGAATTATCGAGGACGATGAGGATTATATCCGTCTGGTTATAAACAGCATTCACCACGCCGGTCATACCGGAGGCAAAAAATGTTGAATCGCCGATGAAGGAGAAGCAAACCGTATCCGGATCGACACGGCGGATGCCCTGCGCGATGGTAACATCAGCGCCCATGCAGAGGCAGGTATCGACCATATCCAGCGGCATAGCATTGCCGAGAGTATAGCAGCCGATATCTCCGGCGAAAACAGCCTTTTTGCCCTTGGCGGCCTGTTTTACTGCATAGAATGAAGCTCTGTGCGGGCATCCGGCGCAAAGGACAGGCGGCCTGACAGGGAGCTCCGGAGCCTGGGCTGATACGGCATTGCAGGGCTTTGTGTCCATAAATCTGGACAGCACTTCCCTGACAGATTCGACAGTATTCTCTCCGGCAGGCTGAACAGCGCCGTCCAGCTTGCCGTGAACAGTAACGTTAAGGTGGTGCTTGCCGATGATATATGTAAGGGCACGCTCGATCACAGGGTCAAGCTCTTCGATGCAGACGACCTCTTCAAGACCATCAAGAAATTCAAGAGCCAGCTTCTCCGGAAAGGGGTTAGGTGTCGAGATCTTCAGCAGTTTATATTCGCTCCCGGAGCCGTTAAGCACTTCGCAGGTATAAGCATAGCTGATACCGTGAGTAGCTATACCGATCTTTCCGGAGCCGCTGAGCTTATTGAAGCGGTAGGAGGAAAACTCGTCACCGAGGACAGGGTCGCGTTTTTCCAGCTTGATATGGTTGAGATAGGAAGCTCTCGGGAAGATGACCCAGCGCTTTGTATCTCTTACAAAGCCCTCAGGCTTGTTAGGCTCAAAGCTGTCGCGCACCTCGACGGAGGCGCAGCCGTGGTCCACTCTGGTTGTCGGTCTGAAAAGGACAGGAGTACCATACTTCTCGGAGAACTCAAAAGCATCCTGTATCATCTCGTAGGCCTCCTCGGGAGAGGATGGGTCGAAAACAGGCAGCTTGGCAAACTGTCCGAAATGTCTGGTGTCCTGCTCAGTCTGGGAGGATATAGGACCCGGGTCATCGGCAGAGACTACGACCATACCTCCCTTTACTCCCACATAAGCAAGGCTCATCAGCGGGTCGGAGGCCACATTCAGCCCTACCTGTTTCATTGTCACAAGTGCGCGTGCGCCTGAGTATGCGGCACCGGCAGCGACTTCCAGAGCGGCCTTTTCATTGACCGACCATTCAACATAGATATTTCTATCCTTATTGTTTTTGGCAACGGTCTCCAGGATCTCGGTGGAGGGTGTGCCGGGGTAGCCGGAAACCACATTGACTCCCGCATGGATCGCGCCGAGAGCGATAGCCTCGTTGCCCATAAGAAATCTTTTTGACATTATACATCACTCCGTAATAAGCAGCGGAACTGCTAAACAATATACATAGTTATTATATCACATTCTCTCAGCAAAGTCAAATACAAATATAAAAAACTGCCGCCCGCTTAATGCGGGCAGCAGTTCAAAGCTGTTCCTTGATCCGATCGAGCGCTGCTTTCTCCAATCGGGAGACCTGCGCCTGAGAGATGCCGATGCTCCGGGCGACTTCTGTCTGTGTTCGGCCGCGGAAATACCTGAGATAAAGGATGTTTTTCTCCCGCTGGCGAAGGCCTTTGATAGCATCCTTGACGGTAAGCTCGCCAAGCCAGTCAGAGGCGCTGCTGCCGTCTCCGAGCTGATCGATGACATAGAGCGCATCTCCCTCATTGGAGTAGACAGGCTCAAAAAGCGAAACAGGATCGCTGACCGATTCCAGCGCAGTAACAACGTCTGCTCTGTCGGCGCCGATCTTCTCCGCGACGGCATCGACATCCGGCTCACGTCCTGTCTCGTTCATAAGCTCATCCCTGGCCTGCATAGCCCGATAGGCAGTATCGCGTATTGAGCGGGTGACCCGGAGAGATCTGAAATCTCTCAGATAGCGCCGGACTTCTCCTGCTATCATCGGCACGGCGTATGTCGAAAACCTTACATCCAGATCAACATCGAAGTTGTCTATTGCCTTTATCAGCCCGATAACACCGACCTGAAAAAGATCATCCGGCTGATCGCTCCTTCCGGCGAAGCGCTGGAGCACGCTCAGCACCAGCCGAAGGTTCCCTTTTATAAGTGTTTCCCGTGCAGACTTATCTCCTTTACGGGCTTTTTTCAGCAGCTCTGTCTTTTCCTTCTCTGTCAGGACGATAAGATCCGAGGTGTTGACCCCGCTTATCTCGACTTTGTTATACTGCATGACAGCTCCTATCCTCAGCCGAGCTCAGCGCTCCGCATTTACTGATAGTATTGCCGCAAACAGTAAAAATATACCCGCAGCAGGATATGCCCGCAAATGGGCGGTACGCGGAGCAGTTATACTACAATTCGCAGAAAATATGTAGTGTAAACGACAGAGTAGAGCTGAAGTGTAGTTTTTACTACAGATCTGCGTATAATTATCTATTGCATTCCGGCCTGAAATGCTGTATTATGTAATCACAGCAAGAGAAACAACAAAAAAATGAAACAAAAAGGAGAACAGAAACATGAGTACAAAAATACTGATGGCTCACAAAACACACGAACATGAACGATGTTTACGCTCGATGCTAAACAGACAGATTTCCTAAAGAAGACCCGGTCAAACGCACAGACATGACAATATGAAACAAAAGAATTAAATAATAATCAGGAGGACGATTAAAATGGTTAAGACAAAAGTATGGAAGAATATCACAGCTTCGGTTGTTGCACTCGCACTTGTATTCGGCGCAGGCTCTATCCTCGGGCAGAAGTACAATGTCGGCTCGGTCATCTCTGTTTCGGCATCAGAAGGAGGGAGCGAATCCGAAACCGCTTTCAAGGTCGTTCAGGCTCCTAACGGCACTGTTGAGGCAGAGTATACAGAGGCTCATGACGGTGTAGTGATCAAAGCTGTACCCGATGAGGGCTATGTAATTAACGCCGTACTGGTAAACGGAGAACAGATCGCGATCAATGACCAGGATCAGTACGTTATTGCCCTTGATGCCTATGAAGGCCTTGACAGCATCGTGATCACAGCAGATTTCGTTGCAAAGAATTCCATACTGATCGAGACCGCTGCGAACGGCACTATCGGATATGAGCGCATCCCTGAAGAAGATGCGATAGAGATCATCGCAGAACCCGACGAGGGCTACGAGGTCGTAGGGGTGTTCGTAAACGGACAGCAGATCGCTATCAACGATCAGGACAGATATCTTATGGCTGTACCTGCTCCTGAGGAATTCCCGCTGAGGATCACAGCAGAGTTTGCTGAGAAGCAGTATAAGATCACAGTCGAGCAGCCCGCAAACGGCACCGTTTCGGCTGACAAGCAGGAGGCTGCCGCAGAAGACACTGTTCTTATCACAGCGGCTCCGAACGCAGGCTTCAAGGTCGGCAAGGTAATGATGAACGGCGAGCAGATCGCCATCAACGATCAGGGTCAGTATCTGATCGCAATGCCGAAGGCTGATGTTACTATCACAGCAGAGTTTGTAGCTGAGGCTGATGTGGCTCCCGAAAAGGACAGCTCTCCCAAGACCGGCGCAACAGCAGG
>CAMNNQ010000105.1 GCA_946545645.1 uncultured Clostridia bacterium
GCGTCGAATTTAGGCAATCTGACGAAAATCTGTGCCTCAACGCCAGTTGAGGCTGCGCATACTGATGCACAGGGGTCGTGCGGTGTTGCCCAAAAAGCCGCATATCCCCTGCCCGGTGCAGACAGGATATGCGGCTTTTGCTCTTTTGCTGCGCAAGGCCTACCTCTCATACGGATTCTCCGCCAGATATTCGTCAAGTATCGCCGCAGCAGTCCGGACGAACCTGACACAGGGCCTGACCTTGTAGTAGTGCTCTGTCCTGAGCTCCGGCTCCGGAGCCGAAGTGACAGCCAGACCTTTGAGCAGCTCCCTGCAAACAATGGTCTCGTGCTTTTCCCTGAACTTTCCCGCAAGATACTGCACCCTTCTGTAATGCTCCGCCTTTTCTTCCTGTGTAAAGCCCTCTCCCAGACCGTAAAGCAGCCCGACGACCATAAACATCGCCGAGCAGGTCCCGCAGACTTCCCTGAGCCTTCCCATGCCTCCCCCGAAGGAGGAAGCCAGCTTCATCGCCGTTTCGCGGTCAAAGCCCGTAACATCCGAAAATGCCGCAAAGACCGATTGCGCACAGTTCATCCCCTCTATGAAATACCTCTCCGCCAGCGCTGCATGATCGACAGACATCATTTATCCCCCTCCAGATGCTTCTGATATGATTATAACCTATCCTCCCGTAAAAATCAACCCCGCCGCTCTCCTCCCGCAGGGATAAATTATTTATAAAAAAGACTTGATTTAAAAGACAATATGTAGTAAAATAGGAATAAGGGCATTCGCACTGCCCATAAATCGAAAGGAGTATTTACAATGATCTATTCGCACGAAGTAGAAACAATGTGCCCTGTCGCACAGGGCGTTGCTCACGGCGCTGCTCCTATCCCGGAGGAAGCAAAATGGGTCAAGGCCAAGGAGATCAAGGATATCTCCGGCTTTACACACGGCATCGGCTGGTGCGCACCTCAGCAGGGTACCTGCAAGCTGACACTTAACGTCAAGGAGGGTGTTATCCAGGAATGTCTCGTCGAGACCATCGGCTGCTCCGGTATGACTCACTCCGCTGCTATGGCTTCCGAGATCCTCCCCGGCAGGACTATCCTCGAGGCTCTCAATACAGACCTCGTTTGCGATGCTATCAATACAGCTATGAGAGAGCTCTTCCTCCAGATCGTTTACGGACGTTCCCAGTCCGCTTTCTCTGAGGGCGGCCTCGTTGTAGGCGCCGGCCTCGAAGATCTCGGCAAAGGCCTCCGTTCGCAGATCGGTACTATGTACGGCACTCTTGCAAAAGGCCCCCGCTACCTCGAAATGACCGACGGCTATGTTACCAAGCTGGCTCTCAACGAGGATAACGAGATCATAGGCTATAAGTTCGTTAACTTCGGCAAGATGATGGACTTCATCAAGGCCGGGGACGACGCTAACACAGCTTTCGAGAAGGCTCAGGGCCAGTACGGCAGAGTTGCCGATGCTGTTAAGCTCGTAGACCCGAGAAAAGAATAAGGATAGGGAGGATCACTGAAATGGCATTGTTTGAATCTTATGAGAGAAGAGAAAAGCAGATCCTTGCTGTTATAAAGGAATACGGCATAGGCTCTATCGAAGAGTGCGCCGAGATCTGCAAGGCTAAGGGTCTTGATATCTATAAGCTCGTCGAGAGCATCCAGCCTATCTGCTTCGAGAACGCTAAGTGGGCTTACACAGTAGGCTGCGCTATCGCTATCAAGAAGGGCTGCACCAGAGCTGCCGACGCCGCCGCCGCTATCGGCGAGGGCCTCCAGGCATTCTGCATCCCCGGCTCTGTTGCCGATCAGAGAAAGGTCGGCCTCGGCCACGGTAATCTCGGCAAAATGCTCCTTGAGGAAGACACCGAGTGCTTCGCTTTCCTGGCAGGCCACGAGTCCTTCGCTGCCGCTGAGGGCGCAATCGGTATCGCTGAGAAGGCCAATAAGGTAAGAAAGAAGCCCCTGCGCGTTATCCTTAACGGCCTCGGTAAGGACGCTGCTCAGATCATCGCCCGTATCAACGGCTTCACCTATGTTGAGACCGAGATGGATTACCACACCGGCGAGGTAAAGGAAGTGTTCCGCAAGGCATATTCCGAAGGTCTCCGCGCTAAGGTAAACTGCTACGGCGCTAACGACGTTACAGAAGGCGTTGCTATCATGTGGAAGGAGAACGTTGATGTCTCCATCACCGGTAACTCCACCAACCCCACAAGATTCCAGCACCCCGTTGCCGGTACATATAAGAAGGAGCGCACCGATGCAGGCAAAAAGTACTTCTCTGTTGCTTCCGGCGGCGGTACAGGCCGTACCCTCCACCCGGATAACATGGCAGCAGGCCCTGCTTCCTACGGTATGACAGATACTATGGGCCGTATGCACTCCGACGCTCAGTTCGCAGGTTCTTCCTCCGTTCCGGCTCACGTTGAGATGATGGGCCTTATCGGTATGGGCAACAACCCGATGGTCGGTGCTACTGTTGCTTGTGCAGTTGCTGTTGAAGAGGCTATGAAGTAAGCCCCGCAGCCCCGATAAATACAATATCACCAAAGCCCCGCCCGATCGCAGCGGGGCTTTTTCTGCACCTACACCCGGCAGGAGCACATCCCCGCACCGATACCCGGCGGAAAAGCTCTCCCTTTTCGCCCCCGTCCCCCCAAAAATATTGACAGTAGCCACAGCGTATGGTATAATGTAAAGCACAGCAGAATTGTATTTTTCAGGAGGAAGCAATAATGAAAAGTAAAACGATACTCGCCCTCGCTATGGCTCTCTGTATGTCTGTTTCAGTAGCAGGCTGCGGCAGCAGCGACAGCTCTTCCGGCAGCAGTGACAGCTCTTCCGGCAGCAGCGACAGCTCTTCCGGCGGCTCCGGGAGCAATACTGCGGCTTCGGCCGGTCAGAAAGGCTCCGGCCTCCCCTCAGACATCACCGATAATCTCTATGATCAACGTGCCAGGTTCGGCAGCGAGGTCCTGGGTGTCCCCGTTTCTGTCGGAGACCTTGAGGACGCCGGCTGGGTGTGCAAGAGCCCCGATAATACGGTCAGCGGAAAAAAAGGCTACGATATTGATTTTGAAAAGGACAGCCAGCTCATCACAGCCCATGTCTACAACAACGCCGAAGAGGGCTCCGGTGCCATTAAGGTCGGCTCGGATGAGGGGAAGAGCAGCCTGACTGTAACCTATATCTCCATGCTCTCCGTTCTTAACGATGACGGCACCGTCAAGAGCGGCAAGATCGCCCTCCCCAAGGGCATAGAGACAGGCGCTACCATCGAGCAGGTAAAGGCCGCATACGGCGAGCCTGCCAAGACCAAAGAGACCTACGCTCCCGGCGGCGGCAACCGCGACGGATTTGTCTACACCTATCAGGAGAGCGGCAAGAAGTCCTATGTTGAGCTCATCTTCAAGGGAGACGGCAGCGGCTCCAAGATCGCCAAGGAAAGCACTGTCAAATTACAGGGCGTAAAGATCTGTCACAGCCTCTCTGACTGAGGCTGCTGTCCCGGCATAAAATGACCGGGCTGCTGCACTGAAACAGTTTTTTCGCTTTTGCTGACGGCCGCTCTGCATTGCAGCGCGGCCGATGTGCGTAAAATGGGTATTCCCCCGCTCGGAGGGAATACCCATTTATCTGTTATCAACTGCCTCCGGATAGAGATCGTGATGCGTCAGCCGCTCCCAGGCCACCTGCTCCCACTTGGAGCCCGCTCTGCCGTAGTTGCAGTAAGGGTCGATGGAAATGCCGCCTCTCGGCATGAATTTCCCCCATACCTCTATATAGTACGGATCCATCAGCTTTATCAGATCGTTCATGATGATATTAACACAGTCCTCATGGAAGCTGCCGTGATCCCGGAAGCTGAAAAGATAGAGCTTCAGCGATTTGCTCTCCACCATCCTGACATCCGGGACATAGGAGATATAGATCTTCGCAAAATCCGGCTGACCCGTTATCGGGCAGAGAGCCGTAAATTCCGGGCAGTTGAACTTGACAAAGTAATCTCTCCCCTGATGCTTATTCTCAAAGGTCTCCAGCAGAGACGGATCGTAGCTCTCGGGGTATACCGTCTTTTTCTCCCCCAGCAGAGTCAGGCCTTCCGCCTTCTTGTCTCTATCGCTCATTTTGTTTCCTCACTTTCTGCTGATCCAAGCGCCGGGTCGGGGATGCCGTTGGCTGCAAAGGCCGCCGCCCGGTCGCGGCAGGTGCCGCAAAGCCCGCAGGGTTTGTCTCCGCCCTCATAGCAGCTCCATGTCAGCCCCAGAGGCGCTCCCAGCTCGACTCCTTTTGCGACTACATCTTTCTTGCTGACCGAAACGAAAGGCGCCTCCAGCCTCAGCTCTCCGCCGCTGCCCAGATATATCGCCCGAGCCATAGCGTCGTTGAACTGTGTGCTGCAATCCGGGTAAGCGTTGCCGGCCGCATCGTCGGCGTGAGCGCCGTAGTATATCACCTCGCAGCCGTGAGAAAGCGCCGCGCTGGCTGCTGCCGCAAGGAAAAGCCCGTTGCGGAACGGAACGTATGTGGATACCGGCCTGCCGCCTGTCTCTCCGAGCTGCTCGGCATAGCTCTCCTTTGGGATCTCTCCGCTGCTGCCCTTGAGCAGAGTGCAGTCCGACCCGGCAAACACCGCCGCCAGATCCAGCACTACCCTCTCTGCGCCGTAAAACTCCGCGACCTTTGCCGCAGCCTCCAGCTCCCGGCTGTGCTTCTGGCCGTAGCTGACAGAGATCGCCAGCAGCTCTCCCCTGCCGTATCTCCCGGCAGCCAGAGCCATGCAGACCGCGCTGTCCAGCCCTCCGCTGAGCAATACCGCCGCCTTCATCGCATCCCCTCCATAAGTGCCTCAGCCAGCCTTGCGTCTTCAAGGTATTTCCCGCAGAAGGTCTGAGTCACAGTTCTCGAAGAGGGGTTCCTTATCCCTCTTGCGGTCATGCAGCTGTGAGAAGCCGCGATAACGACCCCGACATCTTCTGTCCCTGCTGCTTCGGAGAGTATCTCCGCGATATCCGAGCCCAGCCTTTCCTGCAATTGCAGCCTCCTGGCCGCCATATCGCAGATCCGGACTATCTTGCTGAGCCCCAGCACCTTCCCCTTCGGGATGTATCCGACAGTTATCTTCATATCATACATCAGCGCCATGTGATGTTCGCAGTAGGAAAATACCTCGATGTCTCTTACCGTTACAGGCCCGCTGTTTTTTGGAGCGGCAAAGCCCTTGCCGAACATCTCTGCTATCTGGCTGTTAGTGTAGTTTATCCCCTCAAAGACCTCTTCGTACATTCTGGCGACCCTCTCGGGAGTCTCGGCAAGGCCCTCTCTGTCAGGGTCCTCGCCCAGAGCAGCAAGTATGCCTCTGATATGCTCCTCGATGGCTTTGGTATCTATCATCTCTTAAACTCCTCTCATTTCCGGCGGCCAGATGAATTTGTGGAGCTGCAATTGCAGCCGCACACCGTTAAGGCCTCTTTCTTTCATGAAATCCACCATCTCCGCAGGCTCGATCATCCCGAACACCGGGCTCAGATAGACCTTGCAGGCTGGCTTGTATTCTTCAAGTATCTCCGCAGCGCGTTCCAGATCCTCCCCGGACCCGCAGACGAATTTCAGCGTGTCCTTCTCTGTCAGCAGGGGAAGATTTGCGGTATACATCCTGCTCTCCATGCCGCTTGAAGGCAGCTTGTAGTCCATAGTAAAGGAAGCTCCGCTGCCGATATATCCTTCCAGCGGCACAGAGCCGTTAGTCTCGATCTCGACCTCATATCCCGCCCGGATAAGCCCGCTTATCAGCTCGCCTATCCCCGCTCTGCCCAGAGGCTCTCCTCCTGTCAGCGTGACATTGCGTACATCAGCCTCTTTTGCCAACTCCAGCAGCTCCGGGACACTGCAGAGCGTATATGGGGCATCCTTTTCGTTTGCCCATCTGGTATCGCACCAGGAGCAATTCAGGCCGCATCCTGCAAAGCGCAGGAAAAGCGCCAGCTCTCCCGCCTTCTGCCCCTCGCCGTTTATGCTGACAAAATGCTCCGCCAGCTTCAGCTCACACATACCGTCACTCCTCATATACCGCACAGTTTTCCGGCGTTTCATATACCGCGACTCTGCAAACAGGCAGCCCCGACTCCCGCAGCCTGCGGAAGAAATCCCGGCTCATGTTCTCGGCTGTCGGGCGGTAAGGCACTTCGATGAGCCGGAAGCCCTCCTCATTGAGCGCTTCCAGAGTCGCCTCCCTGAGAGAGCCCGCTTCATAGATCAGGGCGTGGTCAAAGCTGTCGGCAACAGCCCGCACAGCAGCCTTCAGGTCTCCGAAATCCATCACCATGCCCCGCTTTTCGCCGCTCCCGATCAGCTCCCCGCTGCCGGCACAGGCCTCGATGACCCAACGGTGCCCGTGGATATTGGCGCACTTGCCGCTGTAGCCGTGCAGGAAGTGTGCGCTGTCGAATGCTGCGGATGTCTTTATTATATACATAGGTCTCCTCCCGATGTTTGCGGTCTCAGGCTCTTCGCCCCGACCGATAAAAAAAGCCCCCGTCCGCGCCGCAGACGAGAGCACATAGCTGTCCCGTAGTCTGCCCTGGTTTTTTTTTAACGACAGGATGGCGCAAACGAACTGTCGGCCTTAACATTATATCACATCGGATATGTAAAGTCAAGCATGATCTCCCCCTGCTCCCGAGATTTAACAGAATGGTCAAATACCGCCAGGAAGCAGCCCCCGCAGCCCCCGCCCTTGACTTTTTTTGTGAAATATGCTATAAAAAAAGTAAAGGCAACAGTAATACCGGAGGAGGTGCCGCCATGAAGCTGAGGAGAATTCTTACAGGGCTGCTCGCAGCCGCCCTCATGCTCTGCGGATGCTCAGTCAACAGCAGCGATCCTGACTTATCGGGCGATGTCTCCGGAGCCTCCCTGCCTAAGCAGCTCCCTCCCGGAGAGCTGGTCTGCTATTCCTTCAGCGCCGGAAAAGCCGATGCACACCTTATATATGACTCGGAATTCGCTATTCTCATCGACTGCGGCGAAAAAGGCTTCGGCAAAGAGATAACCGAATTCCTCGAAGCCCATGATATCAGGACCATAGATATGCTCATCATCTCCCATTTCGATAAGGACCATGTGGGCGGCGCCGCTAAAGTAATAAAATCCAACGAGGTAAGAAATGTCTTCCAGCCTGCCTATGCCAAGCAGAACGACGAGACCGAAAACTACCGCAGGCAGCTTGCCGAGAAAGGCATCTCTCCGAATATCGTCAGAGAGCGGCAGACTGTCCGTATCGGCTCCGCCGAGCTGACCTTCTACCCTCCGATGAAGGAGATCTATGCTGAGGATCAGAGCAACAATTCCTCCCTTATGGTCTCTGTCCGCTACGGCAGCAAGTCTATGCTCTTCACCGGCGATGCTGAAGACCTGCGGCTCTCGGAGTTCATCTCGACGGAAAAAGCCGCCTTCGATGTGCTGAAAGTCCCCTATCACGGCCATTTCCAGATGATGCTCTCCTCCTTCCTGAAAGCCGTCGATCCGCAGATCGCCGTTATAACCTGCTCCGATTCCGAGCCGGAGGACGATCAGGTCATCAAAATGCTCAGCGAGCTGGGATGTGTCACCTACCTGACCCGCAAGGCTCCCGTGATGATCCGCTGCGACGGCAGCTCTGTCACAGCATCCTACGTCTCTTAGTCCGCTTCATCCACAGAACGAATACCGGCAAAAAACCGTATATCCCCTGCGAAATGAGGGATATACGGTTTTTATTGTTTTACGGAGGATCATTCTCTCCGTATCACCATATTGCATCTGTCCCAGAGCTCGTCTCCGAACCTGAAAGCTCCGTATTCGGTATGCCGCAGAGCAAAGCCCGCCGCCTCGTAGCAGTGTATCGCCCGGACATTCGCAGAAAACACCATAAGCTGCACCGCATCCGCTCCGGCGATCTCAAATCCGTACCGCACAGCAAGAGCCAGCATCTTCCTGCCTACCCCCTGCCCGCGCAGCGCCGGATCCACCACAACGAATTTCAGCATACCCTCTCCTGTATCGGTATTCAGCGAAAAGCTGAAAAAACCTGCCTGCCTCCCGCTGTCGTCTATCGCTGTAAAGGGCGTGTCTCCGCAGTTTACTGCAAGCTCCCCGAAGGACCTTAAAAAGCTCTCCCCCTCTGCCGGAAAAGGGATCCTGTTACCGCTCCAGAGGGCGTGGGTGCGCTGATCGGTGATCCAGCTCACGACGATGTCAAGATCAAGAGCCGGGATAAAAGGTCTCAGTCTCATTATTCTCTCTCCGCCTTATCATAGAGTTTCTGCTCTCCCCGCTGACGCATACCCAGATAGAAGCGCTTTGTGAATTTCCAGGGCAATATGCAGAGCCCCAACTGAACTGTACTCGGAACAAGCACATCAAAGAAGGAGCAATAGCCGCTCTTGCGTATCATACGCCTTACCCTGATAAAGCTCTTGGTCGAGCGGAAGCTCTTTCTCTTGCGGTAATCCTCCTCAGAAATGTTATATCGCACCAGCGGCTCGGGGATATTCTTGGCTTTGGCTCCCGCCGCCAGCATCCTGACCGCAAATTCATAATCCTCACATTCCTCCAGCTCGGCATATCCTCCGACCTCGATAGCTTTCTCTTTTCTGAAAGCCAGAGTCTGCCGGCAGAAAGGGTTGCGCCTTTTGGCATATTTTCTTATCTTGGTGTCTCCTGTCGGCATAGTCTTGACCCCGACAGTCCGGCTCTCGGTCTTGTCATAGACCTCCGCGAAGGTCCCGACCATATCCAGCCCGGGCTTTTCCGCGAACATCCGCATCTGCTTCTCGCAGCGGTCCGGATAGGAAACATCGTCAGAATCCATCCGGACGATATACGGGCTGCTGCAAGCCTTTATGCCCTCATTCAGCGCCGCAGCCGCTCCGACGTGCTCGTCTATCCTGACGATACGGAACTTGTTGCGGTATTCGCTCTCGAAGCTCTTTGCGATTATGTTCAGCTCGCAGGTCAGCGCTCCGTCGCAGACCAGGACGACCTCTGCGGGAGGATAGGTCTGCATGATCATGCTTTCCAGGCTGTTGTTGAGATTTTCGGGGAGCTCCCTGTCATATACCGACATCAGCACAGTATACGGCGGCAGCTTGTCTCCTTCCTGCCACATCGGTATCCCTCCCCTCAGAAAACGCTCTTTGTTGTGCCCTTTGCGCCAGAGTACGCACTATATATAGTATATCATCAGCAGCAGCTTTTGTCAACAAAGATTTAGTATTTTTTACAAAATTATTTATCATCTATTGCTATTACTGTGCATTTATGATATACTGAACTTTGGAGACAAAAACACACAGAAAGAGAGGATCATAACTATGATATTTCAGGAACTGACACATAAGGGCGGCGCTGTGATGATCGACTACACCACCACCTGGGGCTACGGCTACGAATTCATCCTTGATGCCGCCAGGCTGATAATCGCCAACGATTTCAAGGAAAATCTCCAGCATATCACAACAGCCGCTGCTCCCGGAGGCGAGCAGACGGTCTGCACCGATGCTGTCAAGGCAGCCGGAGGGGATCTCAGGCTCTGCCCGGAGACCTCAAAGGAAAACGGCCTTGTCACTATCGCAGGGATAAGCTCGATCATGAGAGTCCCGGTGCAGTTCATCTTCTTCAACCAGACCAACCTTGTAAGGCTCATCTGCCCTGTGGAAAAATACATCGAAGAACACGGCGACCACATCTTCGACAACTTTATGAACAGTATCGAGATTAAGGCAAGCTGCGCCGCCGCAGAGCGTTCTGCCGAAGCAAGGATCCGCGCTGAATACGACGGAAAACAGGGCATCTGAAACTATACCGATCAAGTATAAAATAAATTTTCCGTTACCTATTGACAAACACAATATGTTGTGTTATAATTCTAATTGCAGCGATAAATGTAGGTTTATCGTCCAAAAAAAGTAACTGACACCGCAGTGCAGCGGTGATTATATTGAATTGAAAACGAAAGAGGTAATGGAAATGGTAAACGTTAATGTCAAGAACGGCAAGCTCTCTCAGGCTGAGATCGATGCTTACGTTGCAAGAGCCAATGAGCTCTATCCCGGAAAGACCGTTGAGTCTATCGACCTGACAATAGACGGCGAATATGTGGATGTGGATTATCACTTTGCTGAGGTTCCTTTCCAGAGGATCCGCCGCATCACCGGTTATCTGGTAGGTACTGTTGACCGCTTCAACAATGCAAAGCGTGCTGAGGTAGCAGACAGAGTAAAGCACGGTGTTTCCGCTTCATAAAACCGACGTCCCTATCAACGATCACTGCACCGCACAAAGCGGGCAACATTGCGCCCATCCAAGGGCGCGCCAGCCCTTGGCAGGGGGTCAAGGGGGACAGCGTCCCCTTTGCA
>CAMNNQ010000106.1 GCA_946545645.1 uncultured Clostridia bacterium
TGACGGATAAGCCGGTCGTCAAGCAGGCTTGACACGGCAGATGATGTGCAGAGGCGTTAGCCGCGGGTCGTGCGGTGTTGCCTTAAATAAAAGCCGGATCCCCCGGGCGTTAAAAAAGCGCTCGGGGGGTGTTTTTCTGTTCAGCCGCCCGGATATATCGGGCTTGCCGTTATTGATCCTTATACAGGGAAAGGCCGGCCTTCTTTATATATCCTTTATCATTTACGGTTATCTTTCTTCTTCCTTTTTTACGAACACTCATAAATATCTCCTGCATATACCTGTTTTGTCAGCACCGATTATCTCACAGCAGATAGCCGCTTTCACATCGTGTATCAGCCCTTCGTGAACCGGGCGACCTTTGCAGCCAATGCCGCAGGAAAGGGGGAGGCATCAGGAGAGCTATCCCGGCCCGGGTGCTTGAAACCTGTGCCTGAATGTGATATAATTGTATCGATAGGGGGCGAAGGAATGAAAAGATCTGTTCTTATAGTCGATGACGATCTCGATCTGTCAATGGTCATAAGCGATATGCTGGAGGATTACGGCTATTCTGTCGAAACAGCGGATTCTGCCGAGGCGGCATTCTCTGCACTGGAAACGAAAAGGTATGATCTTCTGCTTTTGGATATAAATCTTCCGGATTCGACCGGATTTGAGCTTTGCCGGGAGCTGCGGAGAGCCTCGGATGTCCCGGTCATATTCGCCAGCGCCCGTACAAACGAATCGGACAGGATAGAGGGCTTCGATATCGGCGGCGACGATTACCTGCCGAAGCCTTATTCGATGAAAGAGCTTCTCTCCCGGGTCAATGCTCTGATCCGCCGCACCTACGGCTTTTCCGAAGAGAAGAGGGAAGTCCGGTTCGGTAATGTCGCTGTCGATATAAGCAGGCGCAAGGTTACAAAGGGCGGGAACGAGGTCTCGCTGACTCTGCGGGAATTCGATCTTATCGCCTATCTCTGCGAGCATAAGAACAGCGCTATCCCCAAGGACAAGCTGCTCTCGGAAGTCTGGGGCGCCTTCACTACTGCCGAGCCTTCGACACTGGCAGTACATATCCGCTGGCTGCGTGAAAAGCTGGAGGACGACCCGGCCGAGCCCCAATATATCAAAACGGTATATAAGGTCGGGTATATGCTGGAGGTGAAGGAATGAAGAAAAGGCTTCTTGCTATTGCGCTGATATTTTCTCTTATGGTCGCGGGAGCGTCGGCAGCGGCTGTCGTTTCCTCAAGGAGCGAGGTCAACGAGGATGTGAACGAACTTCGGGTCGTGGAGCTCAACGAGATCGACAAGCTCTATGCCTCCGGAAGAAAAGAGGAGGCAGCGAAGCGCTCTGCCGAGCTGGCGGATGAGCTTCGTGACAGCAGCATCCAGCGGCGGAATGAAGGGGCAGCGCTGCTGCTGGGCGGCTTGTCGGTAGGCTTTATCGCAGCGGCGCTTCTGTATATCTGGTATTCGATACTTCGCCCCTTCGACAAAATGACCGGTTTTGCCCAGGAAATCGCCAAGGGCAATTTTGACATACCTCTTGACTACGAGCGCTCCAATTATTTCGGCAGCTTTACCTGGGCTTTCGATTCGATGCGAAAAGAAGTCTCAAAGGCGCGTTCCTGCGAGCGTGAGGCTATTGAGAACAACAAAACAGTCATAGCGACCCTCTCCCACGATATCAAGACCCCGATTGCTTCTATCCGCGCTTACTGTGAGGGCCTGGAGGCAAAGCTGGACAGCTCTCCCGAGAGGAGAGCGAGATATCTCTCTGTGATAATGCGCAAATGCGACGAAGTCTCGAAGCTGACAGACGATCTTTTCCTCCATTCTCTCTCCGATCTTGACAAGCTGAAGCTGTCGCCGGAGCCCTTTGAGCTGGGAGCATTCATCGACGAGACGGTTTCCGAGCTGGCAGCCGAGCGCAGCGATCTGAATTATAAAAAGCCTGCGGAGAGCATATTTGTCTATGCAGACCGCAGCCGTACCCGTCAGCTCTGTGAAAACCTGATCAATAATGCAAGAAAATACGCCAAGACGGATATTGCCGTCTCACTGGAGCGCAGAGAGGATGCGGCGGTGCTCACCTTCCGGGACAGCGGCAGCGGTATCCCGGATGCCGACCTGCCTTTTATCTTCGACAAATTCTACCGCGGGCATAACTGCGGCTCAGAGCAGGGCTCCGGGCTGGGGCTGTATATCGTAAAGTATATCTCAGAGCAGCAGGGCGGAGGTGTCCGCCTGCGCAATCTCCCCGAGGGCGGGCTGGAGGCAGAGATCGAGATCCCTCTAAGCAAGCCTGCATAAAAATGTCGCTTGATAAGCGACCAAACTCATCCCTCCCCATGCTATAATGCAATTGTAAGGACAACCAAGGGCTCCTCAAACAGCCCGCAGAAAAGACGGAGGGATCATTATGAAAAAGACAAACGAAGCAGCAAAGACCGAGACCAAGGCAGCAAACGTTACCGAGCTGGTATTCATCCTCGACCGCAGCGGCTCTATGTCTCCGCTAAGAGCAGATACCATCGGAGGCTTCAATACAATGCTGGAAAAGCAGCGCGGAACAGAGGGCAAGGCCTATGTCACAACAGTTATGTTCTCCGACGGCTCGACTATAGTACACGACAGAAAGCCGCTGGCAGAAGTTCCCGAGCTTACAGACAATGATTACGAGCCTATGGGCTGCACCGCCCTCTACGACGCTGTCGGAGAGGCCGTAAACCATATCGCAAATATCCATAAGTATGCAAGAAATGAAGATATCCCCGACAAGACCCTCTTCGTTATCACAACTGACGGTATGGAAAATGCCAGCAAAAAGTATACCGCCGCCGATGTAAAGAAGCTCATCAGCAGGCAGCAGGAGAAGTATGGCTGGGAATTCATCTTTCTCGGAGCGAATATCGACGCCGCAGCCGCAGCCGCCGATATAGGTATCCGCGAGGAGAGAGCCGTAAATTATAAGGCTACAAAGCGCGGTACAGGCAAGCTCTTCCGCGCAGTCGGAGCCGCTGTTATGATGAACCGCTGCTGCGCCGAACCTATGTCCGATGAGTGGCGCGAGGAGCTGGATGCCGATAACGACTGACACCTACTGGAAAAATAACAGTATATAACAGGCGCTGTTCCCCTTAGCAGGGGAGCGGCGCTTTGCTTTGTGAATTATGCGCAAAAAATAATAATAACTTTGTTGATACTGACACTATTATTTGAGGGGAACATCTGTTATAATAATCTCAAATACCGTTGCGACTGTTGTTTCATATATTTATAATGTATATGGTACTTGTACGGATATTCCGCAGCGGAAAGTGATAATATAAATATTTTATTGTTTAATAAAATAATAACCGATGGAGGAGAAACGCCATGAGAGAGACTATGCTTTTTTGCAGCGGCTGGGAGTTTTCGCTCTGCCCCGTTGGAGCCGATCAGAAGGCTGCCGTTAACTGGCAGGCAGTTGATCTGCCCCACGATTGGATGATCGGCGATACGCACGATCTCTATAAGACCTCGACAGGCTGGTACCGCCGCCGCTTTACCGTCCCCGCCGACGGCAGACGTACATATATCCGCTTTGAGGGCGTCTATATGGATTGCCGTGTCTATGTTAACGGCAAGCTCGCCGGAGAGTGGAAATACGGCTATACTACTTTCGGCTTCGATATCACAGACCTTCTCTCTGAGGGCGAGAACGAGCTCTCGGTAAGTGTCGATTACCGCAACTGCAATACCCGGTGGTATTCCGGTGCAGGCATCTACCGCAAAGTCTGGCTCGAGCGCTTCGAGCAGGAAAGGATACTTCCGGACGGAGTCTATATCTCAGCGGACGTAAGCGGAAAAGTGCTGGTAACTGCCGAGGCGGCAAGACCTCTGGACGAGACTGCCGAAAATCTGACGGTCAGCGCTGAGATATACAGAAACGGAAAGCTGATCGCAGAAAGAACAGACCGTGTCTGCGCTGCCGACCGCTCTGCCTTTGAGCCGGAGATAGTCTCCGAGTCCTTCAGTTATTCTTCCAATACACTGACTCTCTTTGTGGATAACCCCGCCGTCTGGGATGTGGACGATCCGCAGCTCTATACCTGCAAGGTAACTCTTTACAGATCCGGCGAGGCGGTGGATACCGTCAGCACCCGCTTCGGCTTCCGCAGCATCGCATTCGATACGGATAAGGGCTTCTTCTTAAACGGCAGACAGCTCAAGCTCCACGGCTGCTGTATGCACCATGACCTGGGAGCTCTGGGGTCGGCCGCCAACCGCTCCGCTATCAGACGTCAGCTCACAAAGATCAGAAAAATGGGCATCAACGCCGTCCGCACCAGCCATAATCCCCCCGCAGTCGATTTCCTTGAGCTGGCTGACGAGATGGGCTTCCTTATACTCGACGAGGCCTTTGATATGTGGGAGCGCTGCAAGACAGAATACGACTACGGCAGATTCTTCCCCGAATGGAAAGAGAAAGACGTAGCCTCCTGGATACGCCGCGACCGCAATCATCCCTGTATCTTCGGCTGGAGCATAGGCAACGAGATCTATGATACCCACGTTTCCGAGCGCGGCCAGGAGGTGACATCCCTTCTGCTCTCGCTGGTCCGCAGACATGACCCGAGAGCCAATGCTTTTGTTACCATCGGCTCAAACTATATGGGTGGAGACAACGCCCAGCGCTGCGCCGATATACTCAAGATAGCCGGATATAATTACAGCGAGAATCTCTATGACCAGCATCATGCAGAACACCCGGATTGGTGTATCTACGGTTCCGAGACCTCGTCTGTCGTTTCCAGCAGAGGCATCTATCATTTCCCTCTTTCCAAGGCAATCCTCTGCGAGGATGACAGGCAGTGCTCAGCACTGGGAAATTCCGCTCCGGCCTGGGCTTCCCGCAGCATAGAGCGCTGCATAATCGCTGACCGCGACCGTGAGTTCTGTGCAGGGCAGTTCTTCTGGACAGGATTTGATTACATCGGTGAGCCGACTCCGTACTCCACCAAGAACAGCTATTTCGGCCAGATCGACACCGCCGGCTTCCCCAAGGACGGCGCCTTTATCTATAAGTCTGCCTGGGTGGATTTTGAAAAGGAGCCCTTTGTGCATATCTTCCCCTATTGGGATCACTCCGAGGGGGAGCTTATCGACATCCGCGTCGCCTCCAATGCTCCGAAGGTAAAGCTGTGGTTCAACGGCGAGCTTATCGCAGAAAAGGATTTTGACCGCAGGACCTGCAAGGAGCTGACCCTCGATACCGTCCTGCCTTACAGCAGAGGAGAGCTGCGCGCCGCCGCCTGCGATGCCGACGGGAAAGAGCTGTCAGTTGATGTCAGACGCTCCTTCGGAGACGCTGTAAAACTCAGGCTCACTCCGGACAGGGAGGAGATCCCCGCCGGGAGCGAGGAGCTCATCTTCATAGAGATAGATGCACTGGATAAGGACGGAAACACCGTCGATAATGCCAACAACCGTGTTTTCATAAATGTCGAGGGCGCCGGAAGACTGGTAGGAATGGATAACGGAGATTCCACCGATTACGAGCAGTATAAGGCGACCTCCCGCAGGATGTTCTCCGGCAAGCTGCTGGCTGTCATCGCCCCGACCGGGGAGAGCGGCAGCATCAGGGTAACGGCTTCTTCGCCGTCGCTGCCTGATTGCTTATCGGAGCTGAGAGCTGTCCCTGCCGAGAGGGTAGAGGGCATCAGCTTCCTTGCTGCCAACACAGAGCGCCCCTGCGATTGCAAGGATCCGGCTTCGGATATCCCCATAAGGCGCATCGGGCTGAGCGGAGAGCTGAAACGCTTTTCTCCCGAGCATAAAGAGCTCAGCTTCAGAACGACTGTCTTCCCCGCCAACACCAGCTATCCCGACGATATCGAATACCGTATCACAACTGTTGACGGTATATCCTCGAATCTTGCGGAGATCGTTTCATCAGACCCGCAGAGCGTTACTGTCCGCTGCCTGGGAGACGGCGAATTCTTCCTCCGAGCCCTTACAAGGAACGGGACGAATGATATCCGCCTCTATTCACAGATCAGGCTCACCGCCGAGGGCGTCGGCAAGGCCTGCATCGACCCTTACGAGCTCGTGACCGGCGGCTTGTATACTATCGGAGAGAATTGTTCCAACGGTATCATGCACGGCGCAGCCTTCGGAGTCGGCGGCGGATGGTTCGGCTATGAGAACGTAGACTTCGGGCCTCTCGGCAGCGACACCGTTACCCTGCCGATCTTTGCCAACTATGCGACACCTGTCCGTATCGAGGTCTGGGACGGCATCCCCGGAAAGGGCGAGCTGCTGGGCGATTTTGAGTATAATGTCAAGACTGTCTGGATGACCTATCAGCCAATGACCTATAAGCTCTCCAAGGCCCTTCGCGGAGCGCATACTATCTCATTCAGGTCTGGCTGGAGATACGATGTCAAGGGCTTCGTCTTTGAGCGCCCCTGCAAGGAAACAGCAGAGCTCAGCGCAGCTTCGGCGGAAAATATCTACGGCGATAAGTTTACTGTTGAGGCTGAGGCTGTAACAGGGATCGGCAATAATGTCAGCCTCGATTTCGGCGAGTTCGACTTTACCGAAAAGCAGCCGAAGAGGATCGTGATCAAGGGCAGATCAAAGCTCGCCGCCAACAGTATACATATCCAGCTCGACGGCGAGGAGCGCAGCCGTGCAGCTCTTGAATTTGAAGGCTGTGAGGACTATACAGAGAGAGCCTTCGATCTCAGCGGGGTCTCCGGGAAGGTAAGAATGACGATGATCTTCCTTCCGGGAAGTGAATTCGATCTTTATTCCGTGAGATTTGAGTGCTGAAAACTATCATATCAGGCGTAAAGACACAGCGGCTGTCTTTGCGCCTGTTTTGTTTCTCTGAATTGTCAAAATACCCTAAAAAAGCGGGCCTCCTTTGTAAAATTAGAACAATTTGGTGATTGACTATTGTTCAAGCAAATGATATAATTTTATATGTGTAACTGTGTCTATGGGACAAAAAGGAGCTTGCAAATGGCAGAAAATAATAAAGGTGCTCAAAGCACCGCAGATATAAAAGACAGCAGCGGCCGCCATGGGCCTTTCCGCTTTTTTACAAAGCGGGATGTCGTCCTCGCAGCCGTGCTCTCGGCAGCCCTCGGGCTGCTGGTGTTCTTCTTCGCACCGATGGAAACGATCTTCGGGAACCAGCAGGAATTTACCGTAAATGCCTCGGATATACTCTGGCCGATGCTCCTGCTCTCGCTGACCGCCGCAGCAGCACTGATGCTCGTCCAGATGATCGCCCTGGTCATCCATAAAAATGCTTTTTTTGTTTTGTCAAGGCTGCTGCTCGGCCTGCTGATCGCTTTCTACATACAGTCGCTGTTTTTGAACGGCAAGATGCGGGAAATAACCGGAGACGGCCTCTATTCCGGAACAAAGGCCGGAATGGTGGTCAATGCGGTCATCTTCTTCGCCATAGTCCTCCTGCCGCTCTGCCTTAATATAATAGTCAGGCTCAAAAAGCCGGATATGACAAAGGGCTTCTTCCGTTTCATCCCGGTCTATATCTGCGGAGTGATACTCGTCCTCCAGGGAATGGGCATGGTGGATTCCGTTATCAAATCTGATGCCGAGGACGCTGTAAAAGCCTATGATAAGGTCTTCTCCTACAGCCCGATGATGTCGCTCTCCAAGGAGAACAATGTTGTCGTGTTCGTCATCGACCGTATGGACAGCCGCTGGACAGATACGATGCTCCAGAGGAACCCGGAGCTCTACGACAAGCTGGAGGGCTTCACCTTCTACCAGAACAATATGTCCCATTACTCCAATACATTCCCGTCTATCCCCTCGACTCTTACCGGGTGCTTCTACGATAACTACGACAATGCCTCCAAGACAGCCTACCTCAAAGAAGCCTGGGAAAGACATACCGCCCTGGACGTTATGAAGGAGAACGGCATCAAGATCAATATGGCGCTGGATTCCTCCGCTACTTTCAGCTCGGTAAATCAGCTCGACAAGCGCTGCGATAACCTTATCAGCGCTAAGGAGATGCGCGACGGCTTCAATTATTTCGGGATGAAAGGGATCCTCCTGACTATGAGCCGCCTCTCGATGGCTAAGCTCTCTCCCTACTGCTTAAAGGGCACCTTCGCCAAGAGCCTCAGCTCCGACCTTTCCGCTAAATTCGTCACATATCAGGACAGCTCCGATTTCGGAATAATCTCTCCCTCTGTCGGGACAGATTCGGATAAGCAGTTCTATGAGTATATCAAGTCTCACCCGCTCAGAGCCGACAGCGCAGAGCCTGTATTCAATTTCGTACACCTTAACGGTATGCATACCCGCAGCGAGGATATCGCCCGCTATTACTACGGCGACAGGGAATTCAAGAACGATATCTATGCCACAGGCTGCGGAGAGCTCCAGATCGTGTTCACCTATCTGGATATGATGAAGGAGCAGGGAGTTTACGACAGCTCAACAATAATCATCTTCGCTGACCACGGCAGAGTCCACGAAGAGCTGGATATAGACAATAAAGACCATATCGAGTTCGCCAATGTCGCAACGCTTCTCGTAAAGCCCGCAGGCGCTCCCAGAGAGAGCCTGAAGCTCGACCCTAAGAGCGAGCTCTCCAACGACTATATGGCCGCCAGCTTCCTCGAATATTTCGGCATCGACCATTCGGATTTCGGTTATTCCTATAACGATATAATAAACGGAGACCTCCATATCGAAAGAACATTCAATCCCTTCCGCTGGAAGGTCAGCGGGTATGTCAAGCTCAATGAGTATAAAGTCCTGGGCAACGCCAGAGATTTCTCGATCTGGAGAGAGATATTTACAGAAAAAGAATAGGAGCGATCAACTATGAGGAAAATAATGATTGTCGTTTATGCTGTCTGCTTCGCACTTATCGCTGCACCGACAGCCCATGCCTACATCGACCCGGCGACCACCAGCTATATCATCCAGATAGTAGCAGGCATCGTCATTGCGCTGGGTACGATCTTCGGTATCTACTGGAAGAAGATCAGAGGCGCCTTCAAGAAAAAGAAGGAAAACACCGAAGAGCTCCCCACCGCCGAACAGTGCGGTATCGCCGAGGGCGAAAAGGATGTCGTTACCGCCGCCGATCTCCTTGACGACGAGGATAACTGACTTTGGAGGAATAGGATTTGTCTGCTGTTATTCAATTCATAGGACGCCCTCTCGGGTTCCTGATGAGCGTTATCTTCAACATCATCGGTAACTACGGCATAAGCATCATTGTCTTTACGCTGTTTACCAAAGTCATCCTCTTCCCTATAAGTATGCTGACTCAGAAGAACTCTATCAATATGGTCAAGCTCATGCCGGAAGAGAATGCGCTCAAGATCAAGTATATAGACGATAAGGAAAAGCTGGCCGACGAGCAGCTCAAGCTCTATAAGAAATACCACTACCATCCGCTGCTCAGCTCTGTGCCTCTGCTCCTGCAGATCCCGCTGATACTCGGCCTGGTGTTCGTTATCTATCACCCCCTCAGCTATATCCTGCAATTCGACGGCAGCGTTATAACCGGCCTCAAGGACTGGCTCGGTACTATCGCCAGCGGCAGCGCTCTGGAAGAGAACAATTTTCAGTTGGAGATAATCAGCCGCATCAAAGAGGGCGTTTTCCCTGCATCTGAATTTCTCAGCAGCGCTGTCAGCGATATAAGAGCTCTCGATACCACCTTCCTCGGCATCGACCTGAGCCTTACTCCGTCGTTCAAGGAGAATTATGTCCTGCTCCTGATCCCGCTGCTTTCGGGGCTTTCTGCCTGGCTGCTCTGCTGGGTCCAGAATAAGATAAATATCCTTCAGGTAACTTCCGGCAAGCTGACGAAGATCATTTCTACCGTCTTCCTCATCGCTTTCTCGACCTATTTTGCATTTCTCGTTCCCGCCGGCGTCGGCCTCTACTGGATCTTCGGAAACCTCTTCGCCATCCCTTCAATGTATCTGCTCAATATCGTCATAAATCCCAAGAAGTATATCGATTACGATTACCTCAAGCGGATGAACGAGCAGCGCATCGAAAAGGAAAAGGAGCATAAGAAATACGCCGCCCGCGAAAAGGCTGACTATAAACGCTTTTTCTCTGTTACGGATATGAAGCTGATGTTCTATTCGGAATCCAACGGCTTTTATAAGTACTTCAAGGGAATGATCGACTATATCTGCGATAATTCCGATATAGTCATCCATTATGTCACCAGCGACCCCAACGATAAGATCTTTGAGGATAAAAGAGAGCAGATAGTCCCTTACTATGTGGCCAGAGATAAATATCTTATCCCGCTCTTCATGAAGCTGGATTGCAAGATGTGCGTTATGACCATGCCCGACCTTGAAAAATATCATATCAAGCGCTCCCGCGTAAATAAGAATATAGAGTATGTCTATGCCTGCCACGGCATGGGAAGCCTCTCGACCTTCCGCAAGGGCGCCTTCGATTGGTATGACACTATCCTCTGCCCCGGTATCGACCAGTTCAATGAGCTGAGAGCTACCGAAGAGCTTTACGGGACTAAGAAAAAGAGGCTTGTCGAGTCCGGCTACCCGCTCATCGACGAGATGCTGGAAAAGTACGAAAGCACCGAGCATCCCGAGAACAAGATCCCGAAGATACTCATAGCCCCTTCCTGGCAGGCTGACAATATCATCGACCTCTGCGCAGATGAGCTGCTGGAGCGCCTCGGCGAGCTGGATTGCGAGATCATCCTGAGGCCGCATCCTCAGCAGGTCCGCCACGAGCCCGAGAAGTTCGTCGAGATGAAAAAGAAATACGATTCCTACGACAATATCGAGATACAGACAGATTTCTCTTCCAATAACCCGATAATGGAGTCGGATATCCTTATTACCGACTGGTCGGATATCTCCTGGGAGTTCTCGTTTGTTACAAAAAGGCCCGTGCTCTATATCGACACTCCGATGAAGGTCATGAATCCCGAGTACGAAAAGATAAAGATCGAGCCTATCAACCGTTCGCTGCGTACTGTCCTCGGAGAGGTAGTCTCGCCGGATGAGCTGGAAAAGGTCTGCCCGACTGTCAAGCGTATGCTGGCCAATAAGGAAGAATACAGCGGGCGTATCGCCAAGGCCTTTGAGGAGCACGTTTACAATATCGGCAAGAGCAGCAAGCTCTGCGGAAAATACATAATCAAAAGGCTCGGCGGCTGACCCGGGCTTCGTATCAGGGGACAGAGCGCTTTGCTCTGCCCCCTGAATCATATCCGGAAGGACGATCTCTTTTTTGATCTTCTTAAATACTTCTTAATATCTTTTCTGCTACAATAAGGTCAGAAAGATAAAGGCAACACCGCACGACCCGCGGCTAACGCCTCTGCACATCATCTGCTTGCCAGCTTTCCGTCATATTACCCAAATTCTCCTTGA
>CAMNNQ010000107.1 GCA_946545645.1 uncultured Clostridia bacterium
TTATTTCTACCACGAAGAGATCAGAGGGTCGGATAATACTGGAAAACGAAATAAATAAGAAATATAACGTAGAAACGCCTCCGAGCCGATTGTGGTTCAGAGGCGTTGCTGCTTCTATGAGTTTATGCTTTGATTTCGGTGCCGTCCTTGAAGGTCACCCGGATGTCATCCTTGTTGTGAACGATGATGTAGTCCACCATCGCCAGCCAGTCTGTTTCCCGGAACTCCGTCACTCTCGCTGTGTTCCTCTATCGCTGAGGAAGATGAGCGTGAAGAAGCCGCTTTCTTTGAGGCTGTCCGTGTCCTGCTGATGCGTATCCTCAATCAGGGCGGCGGCAAAAAGCTCTCGCTCCCTGAGATCAATGCAAAGATAAATGAACTTCTGAAGCAGAGCATCAAGAGTGACGGTGTTATCAACCTTTTCTCCGACAAGGAACAGGACTTCTCGCTGTTTGATCCGAAATTCTTGGAGGAGATCTCTAAGATGAAGGAAAAGAACCTTGCTGTTGAGCTGCTGAAACGCCTGATCGCTGAACAGGTGCATATCTACAAGCGGACAAACCTTGTAAAATCGGAGAAATTCAGCGAGATCATGCAAAGTGCTATGAACCGCTACCTCAACGGTATGCTGACCAATGAGGAAGTCATTCAGGAAATGCTCAACCTCGCAAAGCAGATCAGAGAAGCCCAAAAAGCGGGCGAAGATCTCGGTCTGACTGCCGATGAGCTTGCTTTCTACGATGCACTCACCAAACCGCAGGCAATCAAGGACTTCTATGAGAATGAGGAGCTTATCGCTATCACAAAGGAGCTTGCCGATACGCTCCGCCGTAATCGAACGATCGACTGGCAAAAGCGTGAGAGTGCGAGAGCCAGAATGCGTATGATGATAAAGAAACTGCTGAAAAGTCATCGCTATCCGCCGGAGGGTATGGACGATGCGGTGGCAACTGTTATGCAGCAGTGTGAGCTGTGGGCGGATAACAGTTTTGCTGTTGAGAGTCATAGTTACTAATAATACGATATTGTAGGTGTAGATTATGAAAATAGGAAAACTTCAAGAAGTAGAGATACGGGACTTATGGCATCATGAACAATATGACTTCTCCGCTTGGCTTTAAAATGGATTGGCAAAGACTTGATAACGCAAAGGCAAGCAGGATACTATATAGGATCAATGGCCTGAATTTTGATGACCATAGCAATTACGATGCTCTGATTGACGAAGCGATAGATAAGGTTATCAAGATGAAGTCGGTATTTAAGGATAGAGTGAAATAATAATTCACAAACCATTAGTCTATTGGCACATCTATAAATAGTTCAACACAAATTAGTTTTGTATTTTTTACGCACACCACGATAACAACATACTCTATTTTATCAGAATAACAATGAAGCCCTAAGATTTGCTTGAAGCATTTCTCAGGGCTTTTCATTTTGGACGACAAAAAATCCAATTCGTAAGAGAGCATGCTCAAGAAATTCTGACATAACAACTCGCATTGTTGGTTATTCGTTATCATCACTGCACTTGTAAAGCTCCTCATATAAATGAATATAAAGCTAACAGGACGCTGGGTTCGCAAATGAACCAGTGTCCTGTTTCTGTTTTATTAGGGTGGAATTCTGTTGTAAATCTAAATATTTTGTGAACGAGAGCAGTTTTGCCTTAACTTTTTGCCTGAAATCCTAGGTATAAATGAGAGGCTATTATTTTCGATAAAATAAATTTTTTGATAAATCCCATCAGCTCCTCATTATTAAAAATGCTGTACAAGTCACACATTTTACATAGGGCTAATTTGTTGAATTCGGAGAAAATATTTTTGAAAGGCTAAATATCACTTAAAAATATTCCGCATTATGTAGTGTCTTATGAAAGAAAGTTTCACTGTGTCACGATAAAGACCATGTTCGGAAATGTGGGGCGACTATGCCGCAACAGCTATATGCAAACCATACATTTTTTGCAGGGCTGATTTAGTGAATACGGAGATAATTATTACAATTCTCTCGAAACCGCTTATATAATCGGCTCAAACTGTCCTTACTATTGGAAGGCAGTTTAGTCACGGCTGCATTCACAGCGAAAACGTCAGATCAAACAACAGCCCATACGGGCTTAACAATAATTCAGGAGGTGTTTCCAATGGTCATTTGAAATGACAAATCATAATGCGATAATCAAAAATTAGCCCTATCGGGCAACGGTGAAAACGATCATAAAATTGTTTTTATTGCAGGATTTTTAACTCGCATTTAGCAAGCATAGATTTTTCCGTACACCGGAAGAATCCGTATCCCGATTTTGCGACACCCTCGCAAAATCGCTGTTTAGGAAACCCGACACCCTAAACTGAAAGCCATTATTTGAAAGGAATATAGATAAAAACAACAAAACGAAAGGATTGATAAAAATAGCAAGAAAATACAAACAAGTAAAACGCAAGGAGCTGACATTTGACCTGCACGACTGGGAGAAGATAGAACGCAGGGCTGAGGCTTGTCACACCGACACGACGAAATATCTCCGCAGAATGATACTCGACCGTGAGCCGATCTTTTACGATATGAAAAATGTCGCCCCGATAATCAACGGAATGCGAACTATCTCACGCAACATCAACCAGATCGCAAAGAAGGCAAACGAAACAAACACCCTCAATGCAGAGGATTATGAAATACTGAGAAAGGAGGTTAAAGAGCTATTCCGTACTGTAAACATATCGCTCTCCACGCTACTGTCGAGAAAAGTTTGAGGTATATTCTCAACCCCGACAAGACTGAGGACTTGCTTTACACGGCCTCGGTAAATTGCATGACTGACGCAGAATCTGCCTACTTGCAGATGCGGCTGGTATATGACCAGTTTGCCAAAGATCATTTTAACAGCCCTCCACCGCTGCAAGGAAAAGGCTCGGTGAAAGCTATCCATTACATACAGAGTTTCTCGCCCGATGATAACGTTACTCCGGAGCTCGCCCACAAGATCGCAAAAGCATTTCTCCGCAAAGCTTTTGACGATGATGTGCAGGCGGTCATTGCTACGCACGTTGATAAAGATCATCTGCACAGCCATATCATAATAAATTCCTATTCGCTGTCCGGGAAGAAATATTATGCCAACCGCAAGTCTTTGAAGAGAATCCGTGAAATATCTGACGGGGTGTGCAAGGCATTTGGCTTAAAGCCTAATCCGAACCTTACAGGCAAGGGCAAATCAATAAACCACAAAGAATGGGAGCATAAGAAAAATGGCACCTCGTGGAAACAGCAAATCCGTGATGAGATCGACAAGCTTATACCTACTGTCAATTCGCTTGACGAACTCTTGCAGACACTTGAAGAACATGGCTATGAGATCAAGTGTGGGAGATTTATCTCGATCAGAGACCCGGGACAGGAACGCTTTGTCCGCACAAAAACGCTGGGTGATGAGTACACAGAAGATAGCTTAATTATCAGAATTACATATCGAGATATAGGTACGGGAATATCCCCCACAGTGGACAAGCAGACAAAACTGAGCCAAGCTTATTCCACAGTTTTACATGATGTCAGAATACTTGCCGCCCAGCGGAAGAAAGCCCCTTGTAAGAGAATCGTCACAGCGGAATACTCGGTTGAAAATGATCTTGATGTTTACAAGCTGTCTGCACAGCTTGCGGTAATAAACAAGGATAATATCAAATCAATCGGTGACCTGCAAGGGAGAATCGCTAAGCTGCGTGCTGACTATGAAAAACAGAGGGGAGAGATCAATAACTATATTGATGAACACAACAGGCTTGTAAGCCTATGGGAGCAGGCACAGCTTTTTGGTGAATTATCAGCTAAGGACAAGCTGTCAGACGCCGAGCAGCTTCAACTCACCATTTGCAGGCAGGCTATAGAACATAATAACATCCACAGCAAGGCAGATTATGACCAGCTTCGTAATCAGACCTACCGCCTTCAAGCAAAGATCAACGCCCTAAAGAGTACGCTTGAAAAGACACGTCAGCGGTATGATGTGTACTGCGATATTTCCAAGACGTATGGTGAGATCTCAAAGGGTGACTACATTAGCAACCTTATCGAGGAAGAGCGCAAACGGCTGGAGAAGGTCAAGGAAAAGAAACAGCACAGATAAAGAATAAGCAGAGAGGGTGATAGAAATGCAGTATTCTAATTGCATCATTAAGAGAAAATAACTATTTATAAGGGGGAAGATATTTGAATAAAAAGACAACAAACGAAGTGCCAATTTGGGAGAAAAGCAATCTAACACTCGCTGAAGCCGCACTCTATTCCGGTATCGGGATAAATCGGCTGAGAGTGCTTTCAGATGAAAAGAACTGTCCATTCGTGCTGTGGGTCGGCAGTAAGAGGCTCATCAAGAGAAAGAAGCTGGACGAGTTTCTTGAAAGGCAGTTTTCTATATAAAAAATATGTGTAGCTATTGCAAATCGGGAACCGGTGTGCTATAATACAGATATACCAAGTTTCCTTTTTGCATTCATGAAAGGAGTATAAAAATGCAGAAAAGGAAAGATCATAAAGGCAGAGTTTTGAAGGATGGCGAATCCTACCGTAATTCTGAAAACAGGTATTCCTACCGTTGGACTGACAAGCAGGGCAAACGTCACAGCATATATTCGCAGACGCTGGAAGAACTCCGCAAAAGAGAAGCTGAGATCACGAATGATATTTATGAGGGTATCCGCACCGACTCAAGAAACATCACGGTGAATGATATGTTTCAGGCATGGAAAAATGATAAAAAGGGTCTGCGCTCCTCCACAAGAGGAAACTACACTTATATGTATGAACAGTATGTCAGGGACGGCTTCGGAAAGACAAAGCTGAAAGACGTTCGCAAGTCCGATGTCCGCAGGTTTTACAACGAGCTTCACGATACACGAAATTTATCTTTCAATACTATCGAGATCATTCATAATGGGATACATCAGTTATTTGCACTCGCAGTCGATGATGAGTATATCAGGAACAATCCGACCGATATGGCATTAAAGGACTGCAAGCTGGCTCACAACTATCAGCGTCCGAAACGTCATGCCCTGACGATACCCGAACAGACAGCATTCATCGAGTACATAAAGAACAATCCGAAGTTCAGGCACTGGTTGCCGCTGTTCACGTTCTTTCTCGGTACGGGTTGCAGAGTGTCGGAGGTCATCGCACTGCGCTGGGAGGATATTGATTTTGATGACAGTATCATCAGCATCAATCACGGTATCACATATTATCGGCGTGAGGAGAACAAATGCTATTTCAGCATTTCCAAAGATACAAAGACCGAAGCAGGCAAAAGAATTATCCCATTGCTTTCTGAGGTCAGGCAGGCACTTATCAATGAGCGTGAGTACCAGAAGGAAGCGGAGATCACTTGTCAGGTAACTATCGACGGTTATACAGATTTTGTGTTTCTCAACCGCTATGGCAATGTTCACAATCCGCAGACGATAAATCGGGCGATCAGCCGGATAGTGCAGGCACACAACATTGAAGAAATCGAGCTTGCCGAAAAGCAGAAGCGTGAGCCGATCATCATACCTCATTTCTCTTGCCACAATTTAAGACACACATTCGCCACTCGCTACTGCGAGAATGAGAACAACATCAAGGTCATTCAGGAGATCTTAGGTCATAAAGACATAGCGACCACGATGGACGTATATGCTGAAGCCACAAAGGACGCAAAGAAGAGATCGTTCACCGAACTTGACGGAAAGATCAAGATTACCTGATGACACCACTGCTGACGCCAATTTGACACCAAATTTTACAAACGAGCGTAGATCAGCGTAGAGATATGTGTCAGGCGGTATTATAAAAGGCTAAAAAAATAGAGCGTTGGAGAGCTGTGAAGGGTTATGTTATGATCTGAAAAGCAATCCCGACGATGAAGTCGATAGACTGAATAGCGGCACAAATACGCAGGTCTTATCACCTTCAAGGCGTGATCCACTGCCGGTCAGATATGAAAACAAGATCCCGGAGCTGACATTAAATGCCGGCTTCGGGATCTTTATATACGCCCATATTCTGTCTGCGATCCACTAAATTCCGTGTTACGGCAGCCGAGCCGTGCTGCTGATCTGCTTTCATCAAGCCGCTTATCCTCTGCGGGATATTTGATATTTCAATACATACAAAAGCCCCCGCTGCATGGCGAGGGCTTTTACAGTATAAGGGTCTCCCCTTTTGGTGCGCCCGACAGGGATCGAACCTGCGGCCTCAAGAGTCGGAGTCTTGCGCTCTATCCAACTGAGCTACGGACGCTTTTTTAATTCCCCTACCCACAGACTCAGGTGAGAGCTTGAAGTTCCGCCGACCCTCCCCGGAGGGGAGGGGGGAACATTTATTTAGCTTTTACTTTGCACCTGACGGAAAACTTTTCGGCTCTCATACCCACAAACCAAGGTGAGGACTTGTAGTTCCGCCGACCCTCCCCGGAGGGGAGGGGGGAACATTTATTGAGCTTTTACTTTGCACCTGACGGAAAACTTTCCGGCTCTCATACCCACAAACATGAGTGAGGGCTTGAAGTTCCGTTGCTTTCAGGTCATCTGATCTTGCTGCCGCAGGGCAGTGTCTGATCGGGGAACACGACTGCGGCACCGCCTGTCGGGGTATCGGCTGCGAGGATCATTCCCTGCGACTCCACGCCGCAGAGTACTGCGGGCTTGAGGTTCGCTACTATGATGATCTTCTTGCCGACAAGGTCCTCCGGCTTATACCATTCCGCGATACCGGATACGACCTGTCTGCCGCCGAAGCCGTCATCGAGCTGGAGGCAGAGCAGCTTCTTGGATCTCTTGACCTTGTCGCAGCTCTTTACCAGTGCAACTCTGAGGTCTGCCTTGGCAAAATCGTCGATAGCGATCTCCGGAGCAAGCTCTGCGGGGGCAAATTCCTCAGCCTTTTCAGCCGCGGAGAGGTTTGCCTTGGCAGCAGCCATATTTTTCTCGATTATGGCGTTGAGCTCAGCGAGCTCCTTTTCCATATCTATTCTCGGGAAGAGTATCTCTCCCTTATGAACGGTAACATTTGCGGGCAGGACGCCGAATTTGCCGGCATTCTCGTAGGTGACATCGTTCTCCGATGCACCGATCTGTGCCCACACCTTCGGCATGGATGTCGGCATAAACGGCGAGAGGAGAGTCGAGATGATGCGTATCGCTTCCAGCAGATTATAGAGCACGCTGGCGAGTCTTGCACGCTTGCTCTCGTCCTTGCCGAGTATCCAGGGCTCTGTCTCGTCGATATATTTGTTTGCGCGGTCTACTGCTGTGAATATCTCTTCCAGAGCATTTTTGAGTCTGGTCTCATCGATGCAGTTATCCACCTTCCCGCGTACAGAGAGCACACAGTCGATGAGCGACTGATCGAAATCGCCTTCCAGACGCTCTTCGGGAAGAGTCCCTCCGAAATACTTGTCTGCCATTGCGACGGTACGGGAAACGAGGTTCCCGAAGCCGTTGGCAAGATCGGAGTTGATGCGGTTTATCATTATCTCATTTGAGAACGCGCTGTCGGCGCCGAGAGCCATCTCTCTGAGGATATGATATCTTATGGCGTCTACACCGTAGCGCTCGCCCAGCATGAAGGGGTCAACTACATTGCCGAGCGACTTGGACATTTTCTGGGCCTCGCCCTGCTTGTTCTGGAAGGTTATCCAGCCGTGTACTGCAAGATGCTTCGGCAGGGGCTGTTCCAGAGCCATCAGCATAGCCGGCCAGATTATTGCGTGGAAACGCATGATATCCTTGGCGACCATGTGAACGTCTGCGGGCCAGTATTTTGCATAGTCGTTATAAGCGCTGTTCTTGTAGCCCAGGGCGGTGATATAGTTGGAAAGCGCGTCTATCCAGACATAGACAACGTGCTTGGTATCAAATGAAACCGGCACGCCCCAGGTGAAGGACGTTCTTGAAACGCAGAGGTCTTCAAGACCGGGCTTGATAAAGTTGTTCACAAGCTCCTGTGCGCGGTACTTGGGCTGGAGATAATCTGTTCCCAGCAGCAGCTTCTCTATCCTGTCGGCAAAAGGAGCCATTTTGAAGAAATAGGCTTCCTCCTCGGCCTCGACCACAGGTCGGTGACACTCAGGGCAGCAGCCGTTTTCGTCAAGCTGGGTCTCAGTCCAGAAGCTCTCACAGGGGGTGCAGTATTTTCCGGTGTATTTCCCTTTGTAGATATAGCCTCTGTCGTAAAGCTCCTTAAATATCTTCTGCACGGCTTCGATGTGGTAATCATCTGTGGTTCTGATGTATCTGTCATAGGAGATGTTCATGTAGCTCCAGAGCTTCTTGAACACCTCAACGATCTCGTCAACATACTGCTTGGGAGATATGCCCTTGGCAGCAGCCTTCTGCTCGATCTTCTGACCGTGCTCGTCGGTGCCCGTCAGGAACATGACATCATACCCCTGCATACGCTTATATCTCGCTATGGAATCACAGGCTACCGTTGTGTAACAGTGCCCGATGTGCGGGTCGCCCGAAGGATAGTATATGGGCGTCGTTATGTAAAAGGTTTTCTTTTCCATCGTATTTGACCTCCGTAGGAATTATGATCCGTCCCGACCGCCCCTTTCGCACACCTCTGTGCCGGGCGCCGTCCCTTGGTGCAGAGCTGCCGTGGGAGACCCTCCCTAAAACTTTTAATTCTTTTTGGCAAGGGGCTTGGGAAATAACCTTTCTTCAGAAATGATTTTCCCAACAATTCCGCACCAAAGGATAACATCTGCAAAAAGGGGTGCGAAATGGGTGGTCACATAGATTATTATACAGCGATTTTTACTAAGAGTCAAGTATGCGGGAAATTATTTAAGAAAATACTCCTCATACCAAACGAGGAAAGTATAGATAGTCCAGAGCTTACGCCAATTATCCGAATTCCCGCCGACATAGTCGTCATATATTTCCCTGACGACGTTGAGGTCGAAGAACTGCCCTGCCCAATCGGCTGTCAGCTTAGCGCGGACGTCGGCGTTATAGCGCTCGTCAGCGAGCCAGATCCTTATGGGGACGATAAATCCCAGCTTTTTACGGAAGGCGATCTCTTCGGGGAGCACCTTAGCTGCGGCAGTTCTGAAAGCGACCTTATTCTGTTCCTCGGTGACTTTAAAGCGGGAAGGCAGGCGTGAAGCGATATCGAACACGCGCCTGTCAGTCAGGGGCATTCGTATCTCCAGCCCGGCGGCGGTACTCATCTTATCGACATTGAGGTAGATATCGCCCTCCAGCCAGATCCTGATATCGACATCCGACATTTTTGTCAGCGGGTCGAGGCCTTCGGTCTCCTCATAGATACTTTTCACAAGATTTATGGGCAGAACAGAGGGGTCATAGTTTTTCAGCAGGCGCTGTTTTTCCTCCTCCTTCATAATATTGGTATTGCCGACATAGAAGGTCTTGAGGTTATCGCCGTAGCGCTCGGCGTTGCGGTACATATTATATCCGCCGAAGAATTCATCGGCGCCCTCGCCGGAATAGCAGAGCCTGGTATGCTTGGCTGTCTCGATGCAGGCCAGGGCGAACACGATAGCCGAAGCATCCCCGAGGGGCTGCTCCATATTCTTCATAACATAGGGGACTATCCCGAAATACTGTTCGGGAGTAATATAGCAGGTAGTATTTTTTCTTCCCAGCAGCTCGGCTGTCTTTCTTGCAAGGACAGATTCATCAAAGCGCTCCTCCTCATATCCGCAGGAATCCGACATTTCCGCATCGGACATAGCGAAAACATAGGAGCTGTCAACTCCGCCGGAGAGGAAGCTCTCGGCTGTCTCGTCCGGGTCCTTGACCTCGCTCATCATCAGCTTGACTGTTTCGTGTATCTCATCGGCCCAGGCTTCAAGCGGCTTATCGTTATCCGGCTTATAGGTCGGAGCCCAATAGCGCTCGACTGTGAGCTTGCCGGCCTTGAATTCCAGCAGATGGCCGGGCATCAGCTTTTTGAGGCCTTTGAAAAATGTTCCCTCCCCGGCGACATAGGTAAGGCTCATATAGATCTGGAGCATAGAGACATCCAGCTCTTTTCTGAATCCGGGCTCTCCTATGATCTCCGAGATATATGTCCCGCAGAGCAGTCTGCCGTCATCGGTAAGATAATAATAGAAAGGCTTTGTCCCGAAATGGTCGCGGACGCAGAAGAGTGTATCCTTCTCAGTATCATAGAGGGCGAAAGAGAACATACCGTAAAGATGCTCCGGCATAGCCTTGCCCCATTTTTCGTAAGCGGCGACGAGTATCCTCTGCTCCCTTTCCTCGCGGGAGAGCCCTCCGGGGATCCCCAGCTCGCTGCAAAGTGCCTTATGGTTGCGAATATGCCCTCTGTATTTTTTTATCTCTGTCATAAAAGCTCACCTCAAAGAAATATATGATGCCGTCTTTTATTATATCACAACACTCGGCGATTGTAAAGCAGAAAAATAAAGAAAACAGCAAAAAGAGCCGCCGCGGCTGCGGCAGCTCTCCTTCGGACTTTCTTTCAAGACACCGATGCTTCAAAGAAGATCCGATATATCCAAGGCCGGACTATTGCCCGACCCCGATGTCAGTTGGAAGTTATGAGCTTTATAAATCCCTTGTTCTTTTCCAGCATCTTGAACACCAGGACTCCCGCTATCGTCACGCAGACGAACTCTCCCAGCGCGACATAGAGCGCATTTATCCAGAAAGGATCTCCGAAGACGTACTTTATCTCCAGCCCGACTATCACAGCATTTACGACTACCGGGAAAAGCGACGAAACGATAAGCCCGGCTTTTCTTCCGACGAACCAGATGAGCAGGGCTGCGATAAGCGTTGCGCTCGTACCGAAAACGACATCTATCATCCCCAGCGAGCTGAAAATATTGGCGAGAAAGCAGCCGATCGTCATTGAGATGATATAGTCCTTATGGTAATAACACAGAAGCATCATCATCTCGGAAACTCGGAACTGCACTGCATTGTAAGCCAAAGGAGCACAAAGCAGTGTTGCAACGATATAGAGAGCCGCAACGATTCCTATCCTTGTAAGCCTTCGGGCGCTGAACAATTCCATACCCCGAGCCTCCTTGCCTAACCCCGGCTTTTCAGAGAAATATTGGGGGGCTGACAAGCAGCCCCCTTGTTATTTATTCGATCTGTCAAGCCTTGCCGACAGAGCCGAAGAGCTCCATCTTTTCCTTGACCTTAGCCTTGATGGCCTCAACGCCGGGAGCCAGGAGCTTTCTGGGATCGAAGCCCTTGCCCTGCTGATCCTTGCCGGCCTCAATATAAGCTCTGGTAGCATCTCTGAACACGAGCTGGCACTCGGTATTAACATTGATCTTTGCAACGCCGAGGGAGATAGCCTTAGCGATCATATCGTCGGGGATGCCTGTGCCGCCGTGAAGAACGAGGGGCATAGCGCCGACAGCCTTGTTTACAGCCTCAAGGGTCTCGAAGCTGAGGCCTTCCCAGTTTGCGGGATATACGCCGTGGATATTGCCGATACCTGCTGCGAGGAAGTCAACGCCGAGATCAGCGATCATCTTGCACTCTGCGGGATCAGCGCACTCGCCTCTGCCGACAACGCCGTCCTCTTCGCCGCCGATAGCGCCGACCTCTGCCTCGATGGAAAGGCCGAGGTTATGAGCAACGTGGACCAGCTCGGTGGTCTTCTGGATATTCTCATCGATAGCGAAATGCGAACCGTCGAACATGATGGAAGAGAAGCCTGCCTTTACGCACTTGTAGCAGCCCTCGTAAGTACCGTGGTCAAGGTGGAGAGCAACGGGAACTGTGATACCCAGAGACTTATCCATAGCCTTTACCATAGCTGTAACGACTTCAAAGCCGCCCATATACTTGCCTGCGCCTTCGGAAACACCGAGGATCACAGGGCTCCTGAGCTCCTCAGCGGTCTGAAGGATCGCCTTTGTCCACTCAAGGTTATTGATGTTGAAATGACCTACTGCATACTTGCCTGCTTTTGCCTTGTCGAGCATGTCCTTAGCTGTTACTAACATTTATTTATCCTCCCGATTCATAAATTGAAATAAAAATTTGCCGATATTATTATACTATTTTTGCGGCCTCTTTTCAACATCAGCCGCCGACTTTTTACTTATTGGACTATATATTTTCAAAATTTATTCACATACCGACAGCCCGTATTTCAGAGTTCGATAAGCTCGCAGAAGACCTTGCCTTTATTTGTCTTGATATAGACGACAGGATATTTCTCTCCTGCCGCAGGGATAGTTTTGGTAAATGTGACTGTCTGCGTCTGGGTCTCGCCGTCAAGATCGACAAAATTCATAACGCAGTCGTAAACAAAATCTCCCCGCCGGTTTATCATAATGACTTCCGCCTGCACTGTTGTCCCGGACTTTGAGAGGCTTGTGATGCGATGATGCGTCCTGACCGACAGTATCAGCCCTATCAGGCCTCCGATAAACATACTTCCGAAGAGCAGCAGGAAAAGCACTATGAGCCAGGTCTTTGGCATCCTCAGCAGCTTATTCGGATCATCCGGATGGATATACGCTTCAAACTCATCCCCGACCGTTGCTATGCCGTTATAGACCGTCTCGCAGAAATGCGGCCTGTTGTTCTCGTCGTAATACATTGCTTCAACAGACCTGAAGCGCCCGCCCTTCATCGAAGCGGTAACGACAGCAACAGTTTTCTTGCCGGAAAACCTGTAAGTGAGAGTCGTCCTTGCTGCAAGAAATATGCAGACTGCTCCCGCAGCCATGAAGATAAAGCAGACAATGGCAGAGATCATTGATTTATAGCCTTTGTTCTTTCCCATTTTGAACACCTCCGGAAGTATTCATATCTGAAATCATACTTATATGATACACCCTTTTGGCGAAATTGTAAAGACCTTTCAGAGCAAAAAATGGTCATATCTCCGCAAGTTCGGCTAAATCCCTCTTGCAACCGGCGGAGGAGCGTGCTATCATATATATGAACAGGCCGCAGAGTGCGGTCATCACAGTGATCGGAGGAAATGCAGAATGAATAAGCAAGCTCTTAACCCCTATCTCCCAAGCTGGGAGTACATCCCTGACGGTGAGCCCTATGTCTTTGACGGAAGAGTCTATGTCTACGGCTCTCACGATCTCTTCAACGGCTATGTCTTCTGTATGGGAGACTATGTCTGCTGGTCGGCTCCAACAGACGATCTCGGGAACTGGCGCTATGAAGGGGTCATCTATCCCCGCAATGAAGACCCGATGAACAAGGCCGGGAAGATGTGCCTCTATGCCCCGGATGTAACTGTCGGCCCCGACGGGAGGTACTATCTTTACTATGTACTTGACAAGATCTCGGTGATCTCTGTCGCGGTGTGCGACACTCCTGCCGGGAAGTATGAATTCTACGGCTATGTGCATTATCCCGACGGCACACGTCTCGGAGAGCGGGAGGGCGATGAGCCGCAGTTCGACCCGGGCGTACTGACCGAGGGAGATGTTACATATCTTTACAGCGGCTTCTGCGGCAGAGGCGATAAGTCCCGCACAGGCTCCAAGGTCGTTACACTCGCCCCGGATATGCTGACTGTGACCTCCGGCCCGCAGCTCGTTCTCCCCGGCTGCGAATACAGCGCAGGAACAGAATTTGAAGGCCACGCCTTTTTTGAGGCCTCGTCGATCCGCCGAGTAGGAGACAAATACTGCTTCATCTATTCCTCGGAAGTCATGCACGAGCTCTGCTATGCCATGAGCGACAGCCCTCTGGGAGGATTCACCTACGGCGGAGTGCTCATCAGCAACTCCGACCTGCATATCGACAGCTACAAGCCTGCCGATCTTCCTATGGGCATGGGCGCCAACAATCACGGAAGCATCGTTATGATAAACAACGATTGGTATATCTTCTACCACCGCCATACCAACGGGACCTGGTTCAGCCGTCAGGGCTGCGCAGAAAAGCTGACACTAACCGAAGACGGCCGTTTCCCGCAGGTCGAGATGACCTCCTGCGGACTCAACGGCGGCCCGCTGGAAGGCAGGGGCGAATACCCCGCATATCTCGCCTGCAACCTCTTCACCAAGAAGCACGACCTCTATGTCGGTGATCCATACGCTCCGAAGATCGTTCAGGACGGCAAGGACGGCGATGAAGAGACAGGCTATATCGCAAATATGAACGATGGCGCAACTGCCGGCTTCAAGTACTTCGATTGCAAGGGGATCACAAAATTCGCTGTTACCATCCGAGGCTATGCTCACGGCAGCTTTGAGGTCAGGACTGAATGGGACGGAGAAGTGCTGGCAACAATTAAGGTAGATTCCTCCAATGTCTGGGAGACATACGAGACCGATATCAACATTCCCGACGGCATCAATGCAATATACCTCACCTACTGCGGCGGCGGCACAGCGATGCTGAAGTCGTTTACGCTGGGATGATACGAAATTACTTATAAAGCGCTCCTGACGGGGCGCTTTTTCTTTGCGGCTACAAGGATACCGGCGTCGAGAAATACCGTTACGCCGCCACGCTGGACAACCGCACCTCGGAGATCTGCCAGGAGCTGGACGGTAAGGAATTCCCGGTCAAGGATGCTAAGCCCGGCACCAACTACCCGCCGATGCACCCCCGCTGCCGCTCCACCACCATCGAAGCCCTCAGCCCGGAGCTGATGAAGAAGCTCGAGCGCCGCACCCGGGATCCCGAGACCGGAGAGCTCAGAACGGTGCCGGGGAATATGACTTACAGGGAGTGGTATGGGAAGTATGTGAGCGGCGGGGAGTTGACAGGAGAGGCGGAAAATGGTATAATAATATCAAAAGAAAATCTCCAAAAAATTACGGACAGTATGCCAAATGCGAGTGATGCAGATGAATTTGTCAATCTCGTTAATAACTGCAAGAAT
>CAMNNQ010000108.1 GCA_946545645.1 uncultured Clostridia bacterium
CCAAAAAATTACGGACAGTATGCCAAATGCGAGTGATGCAGATGAATTTGTCAATCTCGTTAATAACTGCAAGAATGAAGATATCAAACGAGCATATCGTGATTGTTTAAATCAAGTTGACAAAGTAGAATACAATAGTGAAAGAGGCGGAGAAAGTTACTATAGACATTCACAGGACAAATTAGTTTATTCTTATCCAACAGAATCCGATATTAAAAAGGGCGAATCAAAATTTAGCTCAGTTACTCATGAAATTGGTCATCTGATTGATTATAAAGGCGTTTTTGATAATCTGACATTTTCTGAAAGCGATGCTCTGAACACCTCGATCCATACGTCTTTTACGTTTAAACGATCGCCAAGCGGCAGTGATCAGTTCTTGGAAGCTGTGAGAAAAGATAAAGCTAATTTAGCAAAAATCGTAATGAAGTCAGATGTGAGACAAGATCTGTTTTCAACTATTTCCAGTGGTGGCGTTCAAGATGCTCTTGATGGTATGTTTGGCGCAAAAGTTAAAATGCGCTACGGGCACGGTGAAGCATATTATAACGAAACATATAACAGAATTAAGAAATTAAAAAACGAAAAGAAAATACAAGAAGCTTATAAGCAGCTTGGATTTGATGCAAGTAATCAAGCAAAAGTTCGGTCATTAGTGAGATGTCATACAGTGGCTTCGGAAGTATGGGCAAATATAACAAGTGCAGAAACTTGCGGCGGTGCAGATCTTGATTTCTTCAAAAAGTATCTGCCAAATTCATATGATAGTTTTATTTCCATCATGAAAGGGCTGAGGTAGTATGGATGAATTAACAGTTCTTAACAAAATCAAGGAATACGAAACTGTTTTTAAAGAGATATTACCAAAAGAAACTACAAACGAACGTAATTTTGCAGCAAATTATGTTTGGGCAATTGACAAATGCATATCTGAGCATAAAACCATGAACGAAATGGGGTGGGATATACTTGATTTCTTTGATGAGTGTCCGCCGCACAGATTACACTATGATGACTAAACCGCCCTCACCCGAGAGCGGTTTTCTTATACCCAAAAACAGAAAGGAAATGATCTAATGGAACTGAAAGAAACGATCGAAATGATGCAGTCCGAGGACTACAGGGAGCGGTTCAAAGCCGAATATCAGCAGAATGTTATCCGCTTTCAGAAGCTGAAGGCAATGCTCGAAAAGTGGGACAAGGGCGATCTTAACTTCACGCCGACCTGCCCTCGCGGAGTTTATAATCTCCAGATCAGGGCAATGGCGGACTACATTGCAGTTCTCGAAGCAAGAGCGGCTATCGAGGGCATCGCGCTCTGAGCGCTAACTCATCAGAAACGCTCATTCTACGCTTATAAAACGCTCATTTCCTGCAAAAATGAACGATAACAGAATACTCACAAAGCACCGCGCCTCCGGGCAAGGTGCTTTATTTATGCCCCGAAGCACCTCACCGGTGCAGAGAGGCACCATACGAACGGCGAGGCTCGAACTTGCCGGGCACAATATCACGAACTGCGCGGCTCGAACGTGCAGGGCGAAAGGAGTAATATCTATGAACAGAAGCATTATCAGGATCCCGATGCAGTTCTTTGCAGAAGGAGAAGGCGCACCAGCAGGACAGCAGACAGAGGGACAGAACGGCACTTCCGCAGGTCAGGAGCCGCAGGGCGGTGATCAGAATGCCGAGCCGAAGCTCGACGAGGTTCTCGGCAAGTTCAAGGCCGAGGATATTCTCGGGTCGGAGATCGTGAAGAAGGCTCTCCAGAGCCACACCGATAAGCAGATCACCAAGGCGCTGGAAACGGCAAAGCTGAAATGGCATCAGGAGCAGCTCGACGCTCTCGACGAGAGCAAGAAGCTGGAGAAGATGACCGCAGCCGAGCGGGAGAAGTACCAGTTCGAGAAGGAGAAGAAAGACTTTGAAAAGAAAAAGGCGGAATTCGAGCACGCACAGCTCACCGTCACGGTAGGAGCCGAGCTCCAGAAAAGAGGTCTTTCCGCTGACTTCTCGCAGTATCTCACCGCTGACAACGCCGAAAACTCCAAGACGAACATCGACGCCTTCGAGAAGCTGTTCAACGCTGCCGTCCAGACGGCCGTGAATGACCGTTTAAAGGGCGGAACGCCTCCGAAGGATAACTCCCACGGCAGCAGCACCGGCGAGCCTCACAGCCTCGCTGAGGCGCTGAGAATGAAAATGAAATAACAGAAAGGAAATGATACTATGGCAATCACATTAGCAGAAGCAAAGGTCGGCATGGCAGACAAGGTCGATCAGCAGATAATTGATATGTTCAGACGTTCCAGTCTGCTGCTGGACAAGCTGATATTTGACGACGCGATCTCTCCCGGGACCGGCGGCTCTACGCTGGCCTACGGCTATGTTCAGCTGAAGACCCCCTCGACGGCAGGCGTGCGCCAGATCGGCAACGAGTACACACCCGGAGAGGCCAAGAGGGAGAAGAAGACTACCCAGGCTATCATCATGGGCGGCTCCTTCAAGGTGGACAGGGTCATTGCCGAGACCTCCGGCGGTGTTGACGAGCTTGCCTTCCAGGCGGAGCAGAAGATAAAGGCGACTGCCAACTACTTCCACAATGCAGCGATCAACGGTACCTCCGCCTCCTCCGGAGCGGGCTATGTGACCGACACCTTTGACGGCCTGAAAAAGCTGCTCACCGGCACCTCCTCCGCATTCACCACCACGCTGGATGTCTCCACCTCCGCACTGACCGACAGCAATTACAACGCAGTTCTGGATGTCCTCGACGACTTCCTGAAGGAGTTCTCCGAGAAGCCGGATATGCTGCTGATGAACAGCAAGATGCTGGCGAAGATCCGCGCCTGCGCAAGACGTGCCGGCTACTACAACCGTTCCGCAGACGGCTTCGGCAGGACGGTGGAGGACTATGACGGCATCATCCTCTGCGATGCGGGCAAGTATTATAACGGCTCCCAGTCGGTGGATGTCATCCCCGTGGCCGCGAACGGCACCTCGCCTGTCTACGGCGTGAAGATCGCTCTCAATGCCTTCCACGGTATCAGCCCCACAGGCAGCAAGATCATCAGCACCAGGATGCCCGACCTCTCCGCTCCCGGAGCAGTCAAGGAGGGCGACGTTGAGCTTGTGGCAGGTGTGGCGCTGAAGGACACCACCAAGGCCGGAATGCTGGACGGCATCAAGATACAGGCCGCCGCAGGCTGAGGAGGTGATCAGCCGTGAACGCTGCTGAAGCATTCGCAAGAGCTATCAGTCCCGCGACGTGTGACAGCGGCCGGGCTGATGATATCCTTGAGACAGCAAGCGACATCCTGCTTGATGAGATCGGCCGGGACGAGCTTCCCGAACGTCTGATCTCTGCACAGGTGGCGCTGGCCGTTATTATATTTAACCGCGAAGGAACGGAGGGCGAAAGCTCCCGTTCCGAGGGCGGCATCAATCGCAGCTACCTGGATGATCTCCCCGCAGACGTCCGCAGGCGGCTGAAAAACTACCCACGGAAGGTCGGTGCTATCTATGGGACTGAGACCAGTGAAGCGTGATGTAAAGAGCATCACGATTTATCGCACCACCAAGACAGACAGTGGCTACATCGGGACAGTGGAGGAAGAAACGCTGATCGACACAGTCGATGCTATTGTTTCTCCTGTCACCGACGAGCTGGCTGTAAGGATCTACGGAGATCGCATCGAGAAGATGCTGCAGTTCACGCTTATGACGCCCGTGAACGTCCGCTACGGCGACAAGATCGTCCTGGGCGGGCAGAAGTACCGCGTCATCGGCAAGTCCGAGTACAGCGATCATATCAACGTGAGAGGTGAGCTGGAGTGAAGATAGCAGATATCACTCTCCAGGGGCTCGACAATGTCATCGGCAAGATGGAAGCCCTCGGGGGTGAGGAACTCGTCAGCAAGGGCCTGACCAAGACAGCTAACGCTGTTCAGGGGCAGGCAAAGCTGCTGGCGCCGGTTGACACCGCAGACCTGCGGGACAGCATTAAGGTCTCTGATGTTAAGGACAGATCGGTCGAGGTGTTCACAGACAGCGATCACGCGATCTTCAACGAATACGGCACCGGCACAAAGGGTGACCCTGCTGTTCCTCACACAACCAAAGAAAGCTGGGTCTATATGGGCACGGACGGGCAGTTCCGCACCTCTCACGGTATGTCGCCGCGACCCTTCATGCGCCCGGCCGCAGAGTTCGGGCGTGAAAACATCGGAGAGATCTTCGAGGAAGTTTACGAAAAGGAGTTGAACAAGCGATGATAGATCCATACAAGCCGCTGGCGGTACTTCTCGCAGGAGCGTGCCCGAACATCGAGCCGACATTCCCGAGGGGGCAGCCAAGTTTCCCGCTGCTGACGGTGTCGGTCATCGACAACAACTCTGAGGTGATCCTGGGAGGCGCTGAGCGCTTCAGTGGGATTGTAGTACAGCTGGACGTCTGGGATAATCAACCGACCCGCGAACGCTGCGAGCAGACAGCTCAGGCCGTATCCGCAAGGATGATCGCAGCAGGATTTTCCCGGCAATCGGCGCCAAGCCTCGAAGAGGACCACTTGCACCGTGTCAGCATGACCTTCCGCGGAACAGTAGATAATAAGACCTATACGGTCTACGAAAGGAGTTAAGATACTATGGAGTTCAGTTCGCAGGGAATTACTCTGTCGGTCAGCACGACCGAGGACGGGACTTATCGGCCAATGTACGGATTCTTTTCCGTACCTGATCTTGGCAAGGATGACGAGGGCGTCGATGTGACGAATTTTGCACATAGAACCACGAAGAAGATCAGCTCGGGAGTCAAGGACTACGACAACCTGATCTTCGACGCATATATCAACATCAAAGAGGCCTCCGAGTCTGAGACGACTCAGATCCTCGAAAGCTACAAGTACCTGAGACAGGCCCAGGATACAGGTACAAAGCTCTGGCACAAGCTGACGTACCCCGATGGCGGTACACACACCTGGAAGGGCTCTCCGCGTGCCTGGAGGCTTGCATCCAATATCAAGGAGGCACTGAAATTCCGCTATTCGACTACCGTAGAGAGCGATATGACCGAGACCTACGGTTCTCTGTCTGCACAGTCCACACAGTCCGCACAGTCGAGCAGCACCGGCACCGAAACTACCGGTACCGAGACCGGCGGCGGTGACAACAGCGGTGAGGGTGCCGGCGGCTAATGAAAACAGACGGGAGAGGCTTTCAGCTTCTCCCGATTTTTCAAAGGAGGATTAACTATGATTACGAATACTCTGCCGTTTGCGACAATGACTGTCGGCGGCGTTACATACAGACTTAAGATTACGGCCCAGGCTGCGATCGAATTTGAGAAAAAGGTCGGGACAAGCATCCCGAGGGCGTGGGTGCGCCTGGATGAGATCCAGATCCAGGCAGAGATCATACACGCTGCTCTTAAGGCCTACAACAGCGGCATTGGATTTAACGAGGCGCTTGATCTGATCGACCGCTTTATTGCGGAAGGCAACTGCATAGAAGACCTTATGGATATCATCAAGGAGATCTATATCGTCTCGGGTTTTATGAAACGGGCTCCGACTCCGGCAAGCAGCGAAGCGGATCCCGAGGAAAACAGCGAGGAGACGACAGACAAGAGCTTAGCGTAACAGAAACGCTGCTGCGGATATACCCGAACGCCTTGCGCATGGGCATCGGCAGCGACCGATTCTGGGGAATGACGCTGCGAGAGATAGCTGACGAGATGACTGCCGCCGCCGATGTTGAAAAGCATCGTCGCCGACTCTTTGAACATCAGCTCTATACCCTTGCAGTGCTTATCAACCGGGCGTTGCTCCGGCCGCAGGATTTTCCTGACTTCGACGAGGCCTATCCAGACCCGGAAGATCAGCAGGAGACAAAGCCGTCCTGGGAGGAAGTCCGTGACCGGATGCGCAGCGTAGCAGCATATCACAACAGCAGGAGGTGAGACCTACGACAACTGAAGAACTGAAAATTATTATTTCTGCGCAGAATGAAGATCTGCTAAAGAAAATGCGCCAGAACAAAGAGTCACTTGTCTCCTTCGGAAAGCAGTCCGAGAAAACTGCCGGCACCACTGTGAACGCATTTGACAAGATCAAGGCCGGTGCAGCGGCGCTATTCTCGCTGCGAGCTATCAAGAGTTTTGCCAGCGAGAGCCGTGCAGCCTGGAATGTGCAGCTCGAAGCCGAGGAGCGGTTGGCCAGGGTGATGCGCAACACCATGAATGCCACAGATGAGCAGATCTCGGCAACAAAGGAATGGGCATCCGAACTGCAGAAGGTCGGAGTCATAGGCGACGAAGTAACGCTCACCGGGCTCCAGAAGCTGGCCACATTCATCCGGGATCCTGCTTCGCTCAGAACTATGAGCGTAGTGCTTGGCGATATGCTGGCGCAGCAGGACGGGCTGAACGCAACAGCTGAAAGCTCTGCGACGACAGCTACGATGCTTGGCAAGGTGCTGGAGGGGCAGACCTCCGCGCTTACGAGATACGGGTACAGCTTCACTGAGGCACAGGAGCAGCTTCTGAAATACGGTACAGAGCAGCAGCGTGTCGCTGTGCTTGCAGAGGCCGTGGAGAAGAAGGTCGGCGGCATGAACGTAGCCCTTGCTCAGACCGACGCAGGTAAGCTCAAGCAGTTTGACAACGAGATAGGCGACATCAAGGAGCAGTTCGGGCAGGCGTTCACGGAAATGGGAGCGGCGGCTCTGCCGATCTTCAAGGCACTGGCACAGGGCGTATCTATGCTTGTGCCTTTTGTTCAGTGGCTGGCTGACGGAGTGGAGGGGCTCTGCTTGTGGTGGGACAATCTTAACCCGATCTCAAAAACGTTTCTGAAAATTGCACTGATATCCGCAGTCGCCATACCGGCGGCAACACTGGCGATCAAGCTATTCACAATGGCACAGGCGGGGCTTCACGCTATGCAGGCGCTCTTGATCCCGCAGACGATCACCCTCGGGACAGTGACAAAAGCTGCATTCGGATGGCTGGCTCTTGCAGCCGGAGCGATAGCGCTCCTGACCTCATTCAGCATGGGAGACACCTTCGATATCGGTGATATCGGCTCGGAGACAGCGGGCCTCTCAACTCTGGCAGGTGCAATGGACGGCACCTCTAAGGTCGCAGGAGATGCCGCGGGGCAGGTTGACGACCTTTCGGACAGTATGGAGGAGCTTGGCAAGCAGACCTCGAATCTAGCCGGCTTCGATGAACTTAACATCCTCGACTCTGATAGCGGCTCCGTAGCCGGCAAGCTGGTGACTCCTGCGGATCTCAGCACGATAGGCAGCTTTGGCGACGCCCTTGGAGATATCACCTCTCAGCTCGACAAGCTGCAAAAGAAAGGCGAAAAAGGAGTCAAGGTCGGCTTTTCGATGGATATGGTCAAGAAGCTGGAGAGTGCTAACAGCGTTGTGGAAAGGATCTTCGGTCCCAAGTGGACGAGCTTCTGGAAACGTGTCGGAGAAGATGTCCAGACAGGGATAGAGGAAGGCGACTGGCTGCCCTTGCTGACCGATGCCAACGGTGTTGTGGAGAGTGTTTTCGGCAAGGAGTGGACTGGTTTTTGGAGCGATGTTGGACAGGATATGTGGACGGGCATTAACGAAGGCAACTGGTATCCACTGCTGCAATCATGGGAGCGCAGAGTAGAAGATGTCCTCGGACCTAAGTGGACATCATTCTGGGAGAAATACGGACCCGTTTTTTTTGATGTATTAAAGGTAGCAGCGGAAAACGCATGGAAAGTATTACAGGATGTCTTTAAAAAGATCAAGGACGGCGTTCTCACAACGCTTGATTTGATCAACCCTCTTGCAGAGGTTGAGTACATCGACAAGTCCAAGCCCTCAGAGAAAATTACCAAGGTAATTGATAATTTTTTTAAAACCGCTGTTTCTCAGGGAGCTCAAATGACTGTCGGCACCAAGCGCTACACCATAAATTCGCCCTACGATCAGAAGAAATACCTCGGCTACGCCTCAGGCGGTTTCCCTGACTACGGTGAGCTGTTCATAGCCCGTGAGAACGG
>CAMNNQ010000109.1 GCA_946545645.1 uncultured Clostridia bacterium
CGCAAGTCAAGGAGAATTTGGGTAATATGACGGAAAGCTGGCAAGCAGATGATGTGTAGAGGCGTTAGCCGCGGGTCGTGCGGTGTTGCCTTAAGAAAACACCGGCATGAAAGGAGCGATACCAATGCTTGCTGATATGCACACACACTCAAACGCCTCCCCTGACGCCGACCGGGCGGCAGAGATCGTCCTCATGGCAGAGAAAGCCGAAGAGCTGGGGCTGGCTGCCCTGACAGTTACCGACCACTGCGAGTGCAACTACTGGCTGCCGGAGAGCGAAACAGAATATCCGGAGTACAGAAAATCGGACAGCATAATGTTCGGATCGCGTGATTACGCTATCCGCAGCATTGAAAAGACCTTCGAGCTGAAAGAGAGATACCCTGTCCTGCGGGTCGGGACAGAGCTGGGCCAGATGATGCAGGCCCCCGGGATAGCGGCAGCCGTCGCCGGAGATGAGCGTCTTGACTTCATTCTGGGCTCGCTGCACATGAGCGCCGACCGCCCCGATTTCTATTATATGGAGTACAATAAAATGGACAGCAGCGAGATCTCGCGTATGCTCAGCGACTATTTCCTTGAAGAGCTGGAATGCTGCCGGAACGCTGATTTTGACGTCCTGGCGCACCTGACATATCCTTTGCGCTTTATCGAGGGAGATTACGGCATAAAGTGCGATCTTGCCCCCTTCGGAGAGATCATCAAGGAGATATTCAGGGCTCTTATCGACAGAGGCCTGGGGCTTGAGATCAACACCAAAGGGCTGAGAACGAAATACGGCAGGCCCATGCCTCCGCAGGAGCTGCTGAAGCTCTACCGGCAGCTCGGCGGCGAGATCATAACTCTCGGCTCCGATGCCCACTCTGTCAAAGACATCGGCCTGGGGCTGGCGGAGTGTGCGGAGATCGCCTCGGCAGCAGGCTTCCGCTATACAGCGGTCTACGAAAAGAGAAAGCCCCGCTTTATCAGGCTTTGAGCCCTGCCCTGTTTTAAAAAGCCGTATATCCTCACTTGCAGCGGGGATATACGGTTTTCTGCTGTATCTTCTTTTCTGCAAGACTGAGCTCTCAGCCTATGAATATCTCGACACCGATCAGTATCAGTATCGCTCCGCCAAGGATCTCTGCCTTGCCTTTCAGCTTCGAGGCAAAGTATTTTCCCAGCTTCAGCCCGACCATACAGACCGCCAGCGTTACCGCGCCGATCATCAGGCAGGCAGCCAGAGCCTTGAATATGCTGTGATCCGCAATAGTAAAGCCCACAGAGAGAGCATCTATCGAGGTAGCTACCGCCTGGATGAGCAGCGTCCCGAGAGTCAGATGCTTGTGTGAGCTCTCCTCGTCGTCCCCGCCGCGTATCCCTTCGATCAGCATCTTCCCTCCGATGAACACCAGCAGAACAAGGGATATCCAGGGGATATATCTGCGGAAGGCCTCAAATCTCTCCGCTATGGTATGTATGCACAGCCAGCCGATCAGCGGCATCCCGAACTGGAAAAGCGCAAAGGCTCCCGCGATATACCAGGCCTTGCGCAGCCGCATCGACGGTTCGTTCAGGCCGTTGGCGACAGAAACGGAGAAAGCGTCCATAGCCAGGCCGAAGCCCAGAAGTATGCTGTTAAGAAAAAACATCAGGTCCATTCCGAGACCTCCCATAAAGGCTTGTCATTATATTTTATGCACCGTTTACAATCATATAACAAGTAGCGGCGGTTAGTCAAGCGCAACTATGAAAAAAACCGTATATCCTTCCCTGCGGGCAGCGAAGGGTACACGGTTTTCTGTTATCTGCTTTGCTCCGGCAGTTTCCTGCGGTCTTACTTGTCTATCGCTTCAGACCAGTATTCCTGGTTGTAGATATCTGTGAAGCGGTATGTGATCTTGATCTTTCCGTCGCCGATGGGAGCGTTGGCAAGAGTCATGTTCTCAGAGACAGTTACAGGATTGCCCAGCTTGAAGATATTGATATACTCTTTCTCGTAAGAGTAATAATCGCAGATGAACTGCAAGGTATCACCGACTGTGAGGCCAGCTGTGCTCTTGGCGATGGTCTTGATCTCCTTGTCGTCCTTATAGTCGCTGACCGTTCCTGTGATATAGCCTGCGGGGTGTTCGCTGTCGAATACTACCAGCAGCTTAACTCTCTCGCCGTTGAGCAGAGCGGGGATATAGCCGTTGTGGGTATACCTGCTGCCGTCCTCGGTGGAATCTGTGTGGTAGTAAGCAACGATCTGTCCGTTAACGGAGAGCCAGTTGCGGGAAGTATCTGCGATGAGCTTGTTATCGCTGAACTGATAAACATTGTCGAGTCCGAGATCGATATAGCCCTGGCCGTTATCGAGGAACATATTGAGGTCCAGCTTATGGACATAGCCCCACTGCTCGTCGGGGATATCCAGATAATACTGGTCGTCCTCGGTCTTCTGCCATTTGAGGTTCTCGGTATTGAAGTAATTTCCGGCGTAATAGTCCGCAGCGGAGCTCTGATCCAGATCCTTCATGAAGTCGGTGTTGCTGCCGTCAAGCTCGGGTATGCTCTTTCCGCTGCCTCCGAGGAAGCTGGAGAGCAGAGAGCTGATGGCGCCGGAATCGCCGGAAGATCCGCCTGAGAAGCCGCCCAGCAGGGATGCCAGCGGGTTAGATGCGCCCTGTGCAGCGATCTGTCCGCCGGTCTCGAGGCTGGCGAACTCTCTGATGCACTTGGAGTATTCGGAATCCATGCCGATGGCGTTATAAGTCGAAACAGCGCTGTCTACCATAGATGTTCTCTGATAGGGGAAATAGATGGAGACACCGTAAGCGTTGGTCATATTGGAAGAGGTGCGGTTATACTTGACAGCGCCCTTGAGAGCCTTGGCAAGCTCCTTGCCCTCTTCGGTCTTGAGGTTCTCAGCCAGATGGACAAAATCGACCTGGTCGATGCGGGAGCCGCCGGCAAATTCTCTTGTAGCGTATCTTGCATCGGAGACAGTCTTGTATTCCTTGTCGCTTATCAGCTTGCTGACAGACTTAGAGAACCCGGAGATCTTGGAGGGGACAGTATTTGCGAACTCCGCCAGGTCTATGACAGAGAGGGTCGTCTGCTGCCCGCGGCACTGGGAAGCGCAGGTCGTGATGAAATCATCGACTATATTCTTTCCGATATCGACAGTCGGCATAGAGGTATCCTTGCTGAGCTTGGTGAGCCAGTTGGTATAGTACCAGCCGATGCCGGGCTCGGTCTCTTCAGAGGCGATCATATAGTCGGCGTGCTCGTTGAGCATCAGAGCTGTCTCGGCAGTTGCCATAAGGCAGGCATCGAAGCCCACGAAATCGAATTTAACTCCGCCGTCCTTGAGAGCCTTATTGATCTCGCTGAGATCCATAGAGCCGCCGGACTTATATTTCTCGTCATAGCCGTAGCCTGTTACAGACCCGCCGCCGTGATCCCAGAAAATGAGCTCATTGCGGTTGGCCGGGAAATTCTTGGCGCAGTATCTGATGAAATTCGAGAGGGTGTCCGGCTGCACCATAGGCTTGCTGCCGTCGTCCTCCACCAGCAGCTTGAGCCCGCCCTTCTGGACCTGATAGATCTGATTGACTCTGGTGCTGATGCCGTTTGTCTTCCAGTTGTTGCAGCCTCCGGTATAGACGATGATATTGACATTGTCTCCGAGGTCGGACTTAGCCATCTCGGAGAGGTCGTTTGTCGCCATACCGTGTTTGGATTCCAGGTCGGTCCCGCACATAAAGACCATTATTGTGATCTTATCCTTGCCGCCGCCCAGGATCTGTGTCCTTTTGGCACGGGAGCCGGAAGCGACGGTATTGTCTACGGGGATATCGGAATTCTGTGAATAGCCGCCCTGCTGCTGAGCGCCTCCGCCCAGTCCGCTGGGGGGAGTGCTCCCGCCGAGGAGAGATGCCAGGCCGCCTCCCGAAGAGCCGGAGAACTTGACCAGCAGTATGACCGCGACGATGATGATGGGTATCAGCAGAGCGCCGCCGATAGCAGCGCGCTTGACGTTGGGGTTTGCGAAAGCGCCGCCGCCCTCCATGCTGATATCGTTGGGGCTGCTCTGCCCGCTGGGGCGTTTTTTCTTACGGCTCTCATAGCCGTCAGCTGAACCGACAGGCCCTCCGCCGAGCCCCTCACCGTGTATGAATGCGTTGCCTCCGCCCTGATCGGTCACATGTTTTTCACGGGCGCGGGGCTTATTACCTTTTGGATCCATGCTCGAACCTCCCTGCATTTTCATATAGGCAACACCGCACGACCCCTGTGCATCAGTATGCGCAACCTCAACTGGCGTTGAGGCACAGATTTTCGTCAGATAGCCTAAATTCGACGCAGGCTTGAAAGCGAAGTTCACTTCGCTTTACGCAACGTCAAGGAGAATTCGGGTAATATGACGGAAAGCTGGCAAGCAGATGATGTGCAGAGGCGTTAGCCGCGGGTCGTGCGGTGTTGCCTATGGTATTTCCAAGATAATTTTACACGAAAACCGCTGTATTGTCAAGGCGGACAAAAGGTTACAAATTGTATACAAAATGTTACAAACGCAAAAATTACGGCAGAACAGGCGCTTTTTCAGCATCATGCGACGGTGCAGGGTAATTTTTTGAACAAAAGCCGGGTAACTTTTTTGTGCATATCGGAGAAAATGTCGTCAACCTGTTGCCATTTTGTAACCTTTGTGGTATAGTATAATCACTCGCCCGAAACATAACTGTCCCAAGGGATGTACTTTTAGGGCGAAAAGCAGATATCAGACTCAAGGAAAGGAAGTAACGTTATGAGAAAGCTGCACAAAAAGATCGCCGCATTGCTCTCCGCCTGCACCATGCTCATAAGCTCTCTCGGCACCCTGCCGGTATCCGCAGCCGACAGCAGCGATGATCTCAAGCAATATAACATCGAGATTACTCATAACGGTCAGGTAGTCGATTCCTTTATGGGGATGGACGCCGTTTATAACACATATTACCAGTGGTCAGGCCCGTTCAGCTGCGCCGGATTCGTAGGAGATTTTTATGAGAAATTCTACGATGGCATGATAATGTATGACATCAACAGCTATCAGGGCAAGCCCCATATCTACTATCCCGGCCATAAGGGTGAGCTGATCGAGACCAATTACCCTGTTCCCGGAGATGTAGTTCAGGATTTCAAATACAGCCATGTTGCAATAGTCAAGGCTGTTGACGGCGATATCCTGACCCTCATCGAGCAGAACTGGAAATGGACAGATCAGGACGGAAAGGTCATCTGCACCGTAAACCGCAAGGTCAATAAGAACAATGTCCACGTTTACAGGCTTTTCCTCGACGGCAAGGACAGCCGCATCCCTTACGATATGCCTTCCGTTTCAACAGCGGCAGTCACCAATGTTAGTTCAAAGGGCTTTACAGTTACAGCCTCGGCATTCTCCGAGAAAAGCCCGCTGACAGCTATCCGTGTGGGGACTTATCCCAGCCACAGAGGCATGAGCGGCATAACCTGGACTACTCTTACCCCCGCAGGCAACAATATCCCCGTCAGCAGCTATTACCAGATCACAGACCCTGCCGAGATGAGCGATACCTATATCACTCTCGTCGAGGCTGTCAATAAGAACGGCAGCAGCAGCTATACCAGGCTGGAGACCTACGTTGACCGCACCTCTCCCGTCATCACAGACCTCAAGGTAAGCAATATCACCGCTGAAGGCTATAAGGTAAGCTGCCAGGTCAGCGATAACAACGGCGTCGTAGCTGTCAAATATCCTAGCTGGACAACAGCCAACGGCACCGACGATATCCCCTACAACTGGGAAGGCAACATCTACTCCAACGGCACCCTTTACAACGGCTATTCCGAATACACCGTCCTTACTGCATATCACAACAGTGAATACGGTGAATACAATACCACAGTCTATGCCTACGATGCAGCAGGAAATGTCGCCAAGGCAGACATCAAAGCTGTTATCAATCCCGCAGCAGCAGTAACTCTGGATAAGACCGAGATCACCATCGAGGCTGGCTCCTCCGAAAAGCTGAATCCCGAGCTGGAAAGCTCCGGTAAGGGCAAGGTCACAGACGAGCTGACATGGACAAGCTCCGACGATTCGACAGTTTCCGTTATCGGCGGAAAGATCAGCGCCGATGAGGTCGGCAAGGCGACAGTTGAGGTCGAGACCTCCGCCGGAAAGACAGCCGTCTGCGAGATCACAGTCACCAAGAACGTCGAAAAGCTGACAGTTGACCGTCTTGCCGACGAGATCTACTCCGGAATGGAGATCACTCCCGCCCTCAATGTATGGGACGGCTCCAAACTGCTCTCCGAAGGCGTTGACTATACTGTATCTTACAGCGGCAACAAAGAGCTGGGCAAAGCGACAGTCAAGCTGACAGGCAAGGGCTTCTATAAGGGCAGCCGCAGCCTGAGCTTCAATATCATCCCCGCCCCCGCATCGGGTCTTGTCTCGACAGAGAACACCTCCGAGAGCATTTCCCTCAGTTGGGACGAATCTCCCCTTGCAGACGGCTATATCGTTTACAGCCAGCAGAAGGGCGAGACCAAGGAGCTTGCAAGAGTTTCCTCCGCAGAATTCAAAGCAGAAGGCCTTTCCGCAGCCTCCGAGCAGAGCTTCAGGGTCGCAGCTTATATCAAGCAGGGCGACAAGGAATTCATATCCGAGAGCGCTTCCCTCACAACCGCAACAGCAGCAAAGCGCACCGAAGGCCTTTCCGCTGACCGCTGCGGCAACTGCCTCAGCATCTTCTGGGACAAGCAGCAGGGCGTTACCGGATACGAGGCCAGACTAACCGATAAAGACGGCCAAGAGCAGATCATAGCTATCGGGACACCTTCCGTTCTGAGCTGCTGCTTCCTTACCGGTATAAACGGCGAACATTCCATCAGCATCCGCGCTTACAAAGAAGTCAGCGGTGCAAGATTCTACGGCGAATGGAGCGAAGAGATCGCTGTCTGAGCCGCCGCAGTAAAATAGGATCCGTCTTAAAGATCTGCCTTTCCCGGGCAGATCTTTTTTTGCCGCACGATACTGAAAAAGCTCCCGCTGCCTACGGCAGCGAGAGCTTTATGACCGGATATAATTCAGCGGGCTTTAAGCGCTTCAAAGCACTCCCCGACCCTTGCATATATCCTCTTCTCGTCTTCTCCGATAAAGAATTTCCCGTCCTCGTAAAGGATCTTCCCGGCGCAGACTGTCATCCTGACATTCTGCTTGGAGCCGCTGTATACAAGATTCTTTGCAAGATTATGTATCGGCTGCATATTCGGAGCTTTCAGCCCGATGACAGTCAGATCCGCCTGCTTTCCGACAGCGACAGAATCACAGTCGTTAAGACCCATAGCCAGAGCCGAACCGCTGCAGGCCGCTCTCAGGACGACATCCGCAGGCAGAGCCGCCGCATCCCCAAGCCTGAGCTTCTGCAGGGATGTCAGCAGGAACATCTCTCTGAACATATCAAGAGCGTTGTTGGAAGCGGGGCCGTCTGTCCCGAGGCCGAGATTTATTCCCTTGGCGACCCAATCGGTAACGGCTGCTATGCCGCTGGCCAGCTTGGAGTTGGAGCCCGGGCAGGATACCGCATAGACTCCCCTCTCAGCAAAGATATCCATATCCTCTTCGCTGAGATGCACACAATGGAAGCCCGCTCCGCCGTATTTATATATACCCAGCTCCTCAAAGAGCCCGGTCGGGGTCTTGCCGTACCGCCCGATGCACTCTGCGACTTCCTTTGCTGTCTCGCTGTTATGGGTCGAGACAGGAGCCTTATACTTCTCAGCCAGCGCTCCGATATCTTCCAGCAGACCGTATTCCGCAGTATATTCGGCATGGAAACCCAGCCGGAAGGATATGAGTGGATCTATCCCATTGTATTTCAGATAGCGCTCTTCCAGCACCTTTGCATTAGCTCTCTCCCCGCTGACAGCTCCGCACAGGACGCTTCTGAAACCGCTCTCCACATTGGCTCTGACATAATCGTCCAGCTCGAAATACATATCGAAGGAAGCCGAAACGCCGCTGGTCAGATATTCCAGGATCGCCAGCTTTGAATACCAGTAAACATCCTCCCCTGTCAGCTTGGCCTCCATAGGGAAGACCTGAGTAAAGAGCCAGTCCTGCAAAGGGAGATCGTCGGCATAGGATCGCAGGAAGGTCATAGCGGAATGAGTATGCGCATTCTTGAAGGAGGGGATCAGCAGGTCGCCGTCAAGGTCGATCTCTCTTTCAAAGGCTGTGTTTTTCAGCTGCTCGTCCGAAGGCTTCCCGACGAATGATATCTTATCCTTATCAGTCCAGACCTCGATATCCTCGGCCTCGCAGCCTGCCCCGGCAAAAGTGATGACTTTTCCGTTTTTAAAGCGTATCATATTACCTCTCCTTCTCATATCCGGATCATTGTCCGGAAAGATATGCCCCGTCATGCGGCGGGGTCATCGTTTGTTTTCCCGTTCAGTCGTCTTCAAGCTCCTTGAGAGCGTTCAGCTCGTTCTTGTTCATTCTGGCGGAGCCGTCCTTGATGACCTCGACATCGTTCTTATCGACAACTACTACATTATCCGTCTTGTCGATCTTGACGTGCAGCTTTCCTGTCAGGAGATTGGTCTCCTGGACTATACCGCGGCCGTCGGCAGTCTTGACGATAGCACCGACCTTCGGGGTAGTCTTGAAGAGCTGCTCATAGCTGTCCTGCTCATATTTGAGGCAGCACATGAGCCTGCCGCAGGTGCCGGAGATCTTTGTCGGGTTGAGAGACAGGGACTGCTCCTTTGCCATTTTGATAGAAACAGGGTGGAACTCTCCCAGGAATCTGGAGCAGCAGAAGGGCTGCCCGCAGATGCCGAGGCCTCCCAGCATCCTTGCCTCATCTCTGACACCGATCTGACGGAGCTCGATCCTTGTGCGGAACACAGAAGCCAGGTCTTTTACCAGCTCTCTGAAATCGACTCTGTTCTCAGCGGTGAAATAAAAAAGCAGCTTGCTGTTGTCAAAGGTCGTTTCAGCCTCGATAAGATTCATTTTCAGCTTATGGGCTTCGATCTTCTGCTTACAGATCTCGAAGGCCTCGGCCTCTTTTTTCTTGTTCCGCTCGATAGCAGCCATATCCTGCTGATTAGCGATACGGATTATCGGCTTCAGCGGAGTAGTGAATTTAGTCTCGTCGATCTCCTTATCTGTCAGCGCGACCTCTCCGCACTCGACTCCTCTGGCTGTCTCGACAATGACCTTATCGTTCTGTTTTACATCATGTCCGGCGGGATCGAAATAATATATCTTCCCGATAGACTTGAACCTGACACCTATTATCTTCAACATAAATAACCTCCTGTATTTTTCCGCTCTCTCAGCACCGGCCGCCCTTTGATCGGAAGCCGGGGCAGTTTATCTTAACAGCCCGGAGCATTTCGCGGTAAAATCGTTCATAGCCAGGGATTGGTTGGCGCTGCGTTCCAGCCTGTCCTTGGTGTTCGCCGCAAGAGTATAGAGCCTCTCGCAGCCGTTCTGCCCCAGTTTCTTAGAGAGCAGCCCTGCCTCGCGGCTCCGGAGCTCGTCCTCTGAAACAGCTCCCGCCGAGAGAAGGCAGCCGCTCCTTGCGGTCTCGCAGAGGAACTGCAAGGCCTGCTTCAGTAATGCGCCCTTGGCATCGGCCTGCGCGAAGACCTTTACCAGGCCGTATTCGCTGCCCTCAGCGATCTGCTCGACGGCGGCTCTGGCGCAATCGTACGCCTTCCGGAGCTCTCCTCCCTCAAGGAATTCCAGACATCTTCCGAAATTACCCCCGCAGCAGCCTACTGCCCGGATAACATCCGTCTGCTCGAACCTTCCGAGAAGTGTCAGCCATTCCTCGGCATCGTGTCTCGAACAGGGCTCCGCTGCGAATTTTACAACACGGGAGATTATCGTCGGGAGAAAGACCTCTTTTGTCGCTGCCGTTAGTATCATAACGCAGTGCGCCGGGGGCTCCTCTATGGCTTTCAGCAGCACGTTCTGCACAGCCTGAGCCGTGCTTACAGAGCGGTCGAAGTCCGGGATGAGATAGACCTTCAGCCGCCCCTCGTTGGGCTTTACGACAGTATCCGAGACCAGCGCACGGATATCGTCCAGCCGGTAGTTACCGTTCTCGTTGGACTTGGCTGTTATAAGGTCCGGATGGACGTCGTCGTTTATCATCCTGCAGCTCCGGCATTTCCCGCAGGGCTCGCCGGTATGCTCCTCGCAGAGCAGCGCCGCTGCGAGATAGCGTGCCAGCGCCTTTTTCCCGCCCCCCGGCTCTCCGGTTATCAGGACGGAATGGGGCTCTCTGCCTTTTTGTATCATAGAAGCGATAAGCTGCTTATTGGCGGTGTTTGAATACAGCTTTGTCATACCTGCTCAAATCTTTCTATATCGGTAACGAAGATCGTGGCTCCGCCGATAGTGACCTCGACAGGCGAGGCCTCGGAGATAGCGCCCTCGTTGATCTCCGAAGATGAGACATACTGTCTTCTCTTCTTTGAAGTTTTCCTGCAAGCCTCGATGACTGTCTCGACCTCTTCATCCTTGCAGCAGATCATAAAAGTCGTGTTCCCTCTGGAAAGAAAGCTCCCGGAGGAAGCCAGCTTTGTAGCTCTCAGCCCATTGGCCCTCAGCTCCTTCGAGACAGAATATGTATCGTCATCATTGACTATCGCATATACAAGTTTCATTTTCTGACCCCCGTTCAGCATCAATTATCAGCTATGAATTATTAACGATCTACTCCGGATCGTCAATAGTCTGTCGTCCCGGCCGGACGATCATATCACTTCTATTCTACCACATCTGCTTCAAAAAAGCTATACCTTTTTAAAATTTTTACCGTTTCTTCGTCAAATATCTCTCCTCCGACTATTATCGGAACCGAAGGCTGGCAGGATAGCGCCCCCCTTGCACAGATACGCCCTGCGGCTTCGTCTATTGGTATACGGCGGTGGGGGCGCATATATGCCTCCCTCGGAGAAAGGGCTTTCTCCGGCCTGGGCAGGGGCGGCAGAGGCTCGGCAGGAGCGTTCCCTTCTGCGCTGCGGATTATATCTGTAAGCGCAGATGCTGTCCTTTGCAGCTCTCCCGCAGCAAGACACGGGGTCGGCATCATAACGCAGCAGAGCTCGTCGGCGTATTCCGGCTCTATCCCTCGGCGGCGCAGCTCCTCCGCTGTATCCCTGCCTGAAAGCCCCTTCGCAAGAGCCGAGACAGTCAGCTTCATGGGCTCGTCCCCGATAAGCTCCCAGCCGGCAGCAGAGAGCTGTTCCTTTATAATTTCCAGCTCGGCGCACATCTCCCTGACTCTCTGTGCATAGTCCCTTTCCAGCTCAGATACACAGCGGTCCAGTGAACAGAGCAGCACATAGCTGGGGCTGGTCGAAGCGAAGAGCGCCATAGCCTCCTTAGCGCAGGCCGCCAGCTCCTTCGGTGCCGATGCCGAGATATGCAGGAGCGATGTCCCGGTAAGCGCCGGGAGAGTTTTATGGGCGGAGTCGCAGCAGATATCCGCGCCATTATCCAGAGGATGCTGTGAGCCAGCGAATTTAAGATATGCTCCGTGAGCATTATCCACCAGCAGCAGAGCACCTCTGCTATGGCAGACCCTGCTTATCCCCGGGATATCAGCCATATTGCCGTAATAATCCGGCGAAGTAAGATATACGGCGTTTATCTCCGGGTCTTCATCCAGCGCCCTGCGGACATCCTCCGCTGTGACCTTAGCGGAACATATCCCTTTGGTCTCCCCCTCGGGTCTTATCCAGACAGGGTCGAGCCCCAGCAGTATACAGCCGTCAAGGAAAGCCTTATGGCAGCCTCTTGCCGCCGCGACTTTCAGTTCTCCCTTATATTCTCTTGCGGCAGCAAGCATAGCCCTTATGGAGAGCGAGGAGCCCTCTGTGGAATAGACAGTTCTGGCGGAGCCGTAGAGTGCAGACATATTCCTCTCGCTCTCAGCGATGACACCGTCTGCCTCAAACAAACTGTCGGCGCCCCTTATCTCGGTTATATCCAGCATTTCCGCCCCGGTGAGGTCTCTGCCCTTATGGCCGGGGATATGCAAGCGGACAGTTCCGCTCCTGTTGTACTCATTTATAAAATCAATTATCGGTGTTCTGCTCATCCTTACAGGATTCCCTTTCTCTCTGTGATCTTTTTCTCAATGCTTTTTTTAGTATCTCTGCGGCGATAGCTTCGGCTATATTATTTCTTGCGCGGCCTATCGTTCTGGATACTGTTGAGCGGCAGACTCCGAAGCGCTGAGCGATCTCCTCCATAGTCAGGCCGTCCTTATAATACAACATTATATAACATTTCTGCGTTTTAGTCAATCTGCCTGCTATGACTTTTGCGACAAGCCTGCTATAATCCCCGAAGAGTCTGCGGTCGGCGCCGTCGAGTTCGCAGTTATCGGGGGAGATCAGGTCATTGAAGCTGACTCTCAGCATAAGGCATTGCTCCCTGATCTTATAATGCTTGGGTGCGGCGGTTTAGGGCCGACTGTCTTACGCATCTGGGCCAATGCGCTCATAAGCTCATGCTTCTCGGAGATGAGCACATCGAGTCTTTTCCTCAACAGATTAAGTTCATCGGTAGGCATATATCTATGCGAGAGGGCACGAAGCTCCTCTGCACGTCTTGTAATTTTAGCAAGCTCACGCTCATATTCAATTATCATTTCCTTCACAGATCTCTCCTCCTTTTTTTTAACGCCGGGACGCGGCGCTCCCTTCGGTCGCTAGCTGTCGTTAGTGGGTCGTCTGTACGGCCTGCGACGATGCCGATAGGTTAGGCTGTCGTCTTTCCTTTAGAGGGGCGGGACGTTGTTTGTGGCGGGGTCACTGAACAAGTGCTGCACCGCACAAAGCGGGCAATATTGCGCCCATCCAAGGGCGCGCCAGCCCTTGGCAGGGGGTCAAGGGGGACAGCGTCC
>CAMNNQ010000110.1 GCA_946545645.1 uncultured Clostridia bacterium
TGTCGATAACCACAAGGCAAAGGTCAGGATGTTCCGACTTGAAGCTCACAATCTGCTCCTCCAGTCCGCTGCCGAGAGTGTCAGCTTTCAATGCGAAAAAAAGCTTGTCCGAGGGGCCATCGGTGAGTTCATAGAGGCGGTTCTGGATGCGCTGGTAGCTGTCCTCCAGACAGAAATACAGTGCCGAGCCCTGCAAGGTATGTCGGTCAAAGAACTTTTCACCTTTCGCAACCGCAAGACAAAGCTCCAGCGCAAGCCACGATTTTCCTACCTTCGGCGATCCTGCAAGCAGGTACAGCCCGTCCACGACGAACACCGTAGGTTTGTAGAGCGTGGTCATGATCTCCTCGCTCGATTTTGTGATCAGGTCTGTCATCATATCACTCCTTTTTTTGCCGTCCGAGGGACGGCTATGTAATTTGCCCTCTACTATAGAGGCAGTGGGAAAGGTGTTTTGAGAGGGTGTTTCTTCTCACTTGTATCGGTAAGATGCAGGCGCTTTGTTAACCCTGTTTTATAGAATGTTTACAAGTGTTCTCTGTATTGCACAAGGCAGAGCTTCTGTTTTCAGACACCTTGACGAAATATTTACACACAACAAAAAACCTTCCTCCGTTTCCGGAAGAAGGAACATCGATATGTATATTTAAACCGCCTCAAGCTTCGTATCTTCGTAGCTTGAGGCGGTTGTGCATTTTGGAGTGAAATGATAATAATGCAACTATGCATCATAGGACTCTTCTGCAACGGGAATATAAACCATTTTCAACGGAATGATTTTCTTGTATTTATCACTCAACTTATCGTAGTACTTCAGTATCAGATCCACAAGTTCTTTTCCATTGATACCGCGAATGATCGGAACGCTTTTTAGATATGTTTTAGCATTCTTTGTATAATCAGACAGGGTTACAAACAATCCATAATCGCCCTCACGCATAGCTCCTTTTAAGGACTGTATTGTTGTTTCATTAATATCTCCGTCCTTGCTTTTCACCTGAACAAGTATTCGTGGAGGTAATTCATCTTTATATGCTGTAATATCAATTCCGCTATCCCCGCCATGCTTTGAGACATTAGTTCTGTATCCCATAGCATTCAAAAGGTCGGCTACAAACTCTTCAAAATCATAGCCTTTGAGTTTCCGGCTCAGTTCCTTTATAATGAAGTCTTTGGTGGCTTCAATTATCTCATCAGCGGTCGCTCCTACAGTTTCGTCCTCAGAAGAATCATCTCGACTGGGTTTGAAATTCTTATCTAAAGCAGTTAAAAACTCATCTGCATAGTTTCTAACAGAAAAAAATGTCTGAGCAGCACCTACTTCATACAACGCTCCTTGAGAGAATGCCGTTCTTGGGAGATGTTTTAACCACTTAACTTCTCGCTGGTTTTTATAGTCCGTCTCATTGGGATCATATTTGTAATCACCAATGATTTGTCCGATATTGATCTGACGGTTGAACTTCAAAGGGAATATAACATAGTCTCCGATTTTGACTTCACAAACAAAACGATAAAGCATTCCGGCACCATTTGCTATGCTCCCCTTCGAGGCATCAGCGTAAACCTCGGAGTATTTCTTTTTGAAGGCATCACGGTTCGGATCAATAACAGATAGATCACCCATTTCACGCCAACCAATAGCAATGACATTTTATTTTAAAAACAGATTGTCATTCATAGTATGTATTCCCCATACTCTGATCTCATGAGCTTGATATTGATTTTGTCATTGGTGACAAGCTTGTTAAGCTGCTTGATCAGTTCTCTCCTGAGACATGGAAGTATACGGATGATTCAGAGAAAGATGAAATCATCTCCGAGTTTGTCAGCGCATTGAGCGAAGACTTAGGACTTGAGGATATGCCGGAAGTTGCTGTATTCGATGATGACGATGCCTACGGCTTTTATTCCCCATCAGATAATACTATAAACCTGAATCGGCAGTATTTTGATAACCCCGTTGAGCTTGTAAACACCATTGCACACGAAATGCGTCACGCTTATCAGGAGTATCGTGCCGGCTTGCTTGAAACACGGGAAGATGCACTATACAGAGTGAATCTTGATAACTATATCTCACCGATACCGCTGCCAGGTGGTGGCTGGCTGTTCTTCACAGACTACCAAGACCAGTATGTAGAGGTAGATGCAAGAGCATTTGCAAACATTTTTACGGAGGCTATGAAGTATGAATGATATTATCAGACAATTTTACGAGAAAAACAATCTTCCTAAGCCGATCGTTGAGCAAAAGGTCGCAGCTTTCCGCCGTCACAGTGATATTGCCGAGGAATTCGAGCAGTGGATCACGGATAGAACCTATAAAGCAGAGGGAGCTGTAATCGTGGAGGGCTATACAGCCAAGAAACTGTCCGAGCTGTCGGAATACCTTGACGGGGACGGTGCGTTTGTCTTACTTATAGAGTTAAGAGAGAATCCTGAAAAAGCTCATAGGCGTATTATGCAAGGTTTTAAGCGAAAGTAATATCGAAAAAAAAGAATAACACAGAAAAATCCGGATACCTCATTGAAGTATCCGGATTTCATTGTTATAGCCTGCTGTAAAAGTCTTTGCTTATAGTTGTTTGGGAAAACTTCTATATGAGCGCACTCTTTCACTCCTATGGCTCTTTTATTCTGTTTATAAGTACACCGAAACGTTTAGGTCATTCCAAGTGTTTGGGCGTACTCTGTGCTTTTTGGAGTATGCATAGAGAAAATCTCTCGCGTGATCTAAATTGATCTTAAACCTGAAAGCACGTTTAAATTCGCTGTCCGAAATAGTGGTTAATAGACGATTGTCTATTTCCTGCATTCGGCGATTGCAGCCTGAGCAGCCCTCCACCAACGCAGGCGCATAAGATGCCCCGAAAAGCTCGATTTTATGGGCTTTTTTGTTGCCATCCACATTGCACGTTTTCGAAGTTTTGTCATCGCCCGAGAAGTGCAGATACCAATCGAAGGAGTTCTCATTCACCACTATTTTTTCTACAAATGCTTCGATAACTGCCTCGGGTATATCCTCATCGGAGTCGAAATTAGTGTACCGTTCAAGAGCATATCTCAACAGAGTGATACGCTCGTTGTAGTCGGGAACATCACTTGTCTCTGTGACTTTCTCCGTGGGCGAAAGCTCGCATATCTGCTCCTGCAAAGAAGCTATCTGCGCATCGACTTCTGACTTCATGTTCATGAACTGCTCTTTGGTTATCTCATCGTCAGCCCTCATGGAAATGAGTTTGTTCAGACGCTTTTCAAGCTTGTCAAGTTCTGCCTTTTTCTGTGCGATGAGTTCGGTATTATCCTCAACGACCTCTTCATCGTCGATATGCTTTTCAAGCATCTCCTCGGCAATGTCAAGTATCCTGTCGGTGTTCCTCAGAAACTCACGAAACAGGTTCTTCGCCATAAACTGTAACTTCCAGCCGGATATCATCTGCGAGGTGCAGATACCGTCCGTGGGCAGTCCTTTTTTCAGCCTTGTCCTGATAGTTCCGTTGCGTATCTGTGAGTAGCACATATACCCGTACTGCGTACCCTTTGATGTGGTGTGCCATACCTTGCGGTTGAATGTGCATCCGCAGGAGCAGATCAGCAGCCTGCACCATACGTCCGAAACGGGCTTCTTGCCCTTTTCCTTGCGTCCTGTCTTATTGGCAGGATTTTTCAGTCTCTTGCTTTCCATTATCTCTTGCACCCTGTTGAATTCCTCCAGCGTAACGATAGGCTCGTGTCTGCCATCAACTCGCAGACGATCTATCTCACCGAAATTGTTGATCTTCTTCTGCTCCAGAAAGTCGGGAGTGAACTGCTTGTGGTACTCCAGTATACCAGCGTAGAACGGGTTCTTTAGTATCTTGCTGATGTTTGATTCGTACCACCTGGTCTTGCCCATAGCAGTGAGTACACCCTCTTTTTCAAGTTCAAACTGTATCTGCCTTACACCCATACCGTCCAGATACCAGTCGTATATCTTCCGCACCGTCTTAGCCTGCTCGGGATCAATAACAAGTTCTTTGCCGACCCTGTTGTACCCGAGGATATTTCCGTTGCCGTAATACACGCCGTTCTCCATAGAAGTCTGCTGACCGCTTTTCACACGGATAGAAGTCTTTCGGCTCTCGTCCTGTGCAAGTGTCGCCATTATGGTTAGACGAAGTTCTCCGTCGCCGTCAAATGTCCTGATGTTATCGTTGATGAAGAACACCTCCACACCCAGCCTTTTCAGGTCACGGGTGTATTGCAGAGTGTCCACCGTGTTTCGTGCAAAACGTGATACCTCACGGGTAAGTATCAGGTTGAAGTCGCCGTTCTTTGCATCGCTGAGCATCTGCATGAACTGCGGACGTTTCTTCGCCGATGTTCCCGTGATACCCTCGTCAACATAACTGCGCACAAGCGTCCATTCGGGATGCTGTTCCAATAGCGGCTTGTACCAGTCCAGCTGATTTTCCAGAGCCGAAAGCTGAGCCTCATGCTCGGTGGAAACTCTTGCATAAATGACCACATTTTTAGGTACAGCCACCGCATTATATCCGTACATCATACCGCCTCCTTATCTTCTGTGTTTGGTATGGTATAGCGCGCATCTGCAACCTTGTCAAGGCCTTTGCCGTAATACTCGCTGCAAATGTTGCGGTAAACGTGTTTGGGTATCTCACCCTGTTCGTACAGCAGGCCGATGAGCTTCAAAGCCGCCCCGATCTCCTGTTTGGTTGCGTTCTGTGTGACATTCTTTTTATTTTTCTCAGATGTCATTTTTATTCCTCCATAGCAGGTACTTCCCCTGCTTTCTATCTTTTTTTATTTCTGTTTTTCTGCCGAATTCCATCGGCTGATAATATTATAGCGCGCAACGATGCTAAAAGTCCAGATTCAATGCGCACGAACTTTAGGTCGAATTTCAGTTTTCCCCGGTGTAATTTGCACTGGAAAAATGAAAAAAGCAGTCCCCGAAAGGACTGCTATGTGATATGCTATTGTATGCACTCTGTAAGTATCTCTTCAACTATCTCCCAAATTGATAGTGAGGGGTTATCCTGATAATACCTAAAGCCCTTATAGCTTTTCTGAGGATTTCCTATCTCTTTATTATTTCGGGTGATCTTCTCTGCTCTCCTGACAGCATCTTTTACATCAGATAGACTAAGCTTTGAGAGACACCGTTTAAAATTGCGTTCTTCTTTATAGCTTTTCAAGGAATTGAACTTTTCGTTATATGCAGAATTGATTGGTGCAAGATACTGTGATCTGTCTGAAAAAGGAGTGTTGCAATCTTTTTTATGCAGTATCATCCAAAGTTCAAAAGTCAGGTTTGAATATCCAAGCCCGTATTCTATATGTTTCTGCTCTTTGGCTTCCTTTAACTGTGACAGCACACTATGAAACTTTTCAATATCCTCAGCTGATTGACCCTCAACATCACAGATATGAACCACGGAAGGTGTAGACTTAGTGTTGAGCTTTTTGATATAAGAGAGTGGGAACTGCTGAATACTTGCGTTGATTTTTACCTTGTATTTTGCATTTTCAGAAGTGTTTATTTCTTTCTGAAGCCATTCAAAATACATTTTCTCAGTCTCGCCCTCAACGGTTAAGGTGTACTGCCTTGTTTCCTTTCTCTCAATCATCTGCCGCCACCTCTTTACCTTTTATCATCTGCTCGATAAAATCAGAGAAATCGACTTCCTTGATAGCACCATATCTATTGACAAAATAATTATTCATATAATCCTCGCCCTTGCGGATACCGTCAGCAGTCTTGAAGTCTGAGAGTGCATAATGAACACTGTGGTTGGTATCGTCATCTCGCTCAACAAATTTAATCTCATCACGTCTGAAAAGAGAAGCATCTAAGAATATAGGATTATGAGTATTGAAAATTATCTGAGCTTTGTTGATGTTGATCTCATCATTATGGAAAATATTGATGATGTTCATCAGTGCCATTGGGTGTATGGAAGCATCGAATTCGTCCATAACAAGTGTACCGCCATTTTTCAGAACATTTATCACCAGCGGAAACTCATTTATAAATCTTACCGTGCCGTATGACTCAAACTGTTCAGCAGGGATAATTGCTTTTTTGTCTTTGAAAATTGAGCACAGAACAGCCTCATCGCCCTCAGCAACTGTCTTGTATCCGAGCGCATTAGAGTTGATGCCAAATATCTTTGAAGCATCAGTGAGCGTTTTCTCAACATAAACTGTGTTCTCGCTTGTGTCCGAGAATTTCTTCATGATCTTTATCGCATCGGAACGTATTATTACCACAAACTTCTTTTCAAACCAGCCGAGGATAAGCGCAACGAGCTGTTTTGCAAATATGTTTTTGAAGCCGTTGTTAAGGAAAAGCTCATCATCGCTGAGGCTGTTTACGGAGATGTCCTTCAGCTGCTGACTAACACCCTTGATATTTGAATTCAGATAAGGCTTGATGCAGGAGGGTATAAACACTTCGAGTTTATCGTTTCTGATAAAAACTGGCTTTTCATTTACAGCAAGTTTTTCCTCCAGAATTTTTCTTTGGTGATCCTTTTCAAGAAAACCACCGAGATCAACGATCATCGAATAGTCGATAAGCATATCGTTCTCAATAAACCTGATAGAGAATTCTACAGGAGCAGAATTTGAATCACAGTTTGGTATAAGTTCCAGTAATGAAGAAGCTGCACTCATCGACATTGGCACATCTGCATTGCGTATATTTCCACGCATAATGATCGACTTCATTGTATCCATCGCGCCTATGATGTTGGTCTTTCCGGAAGCATTCGGACCGTACACGACCGCAGAACAAAGAGACTTGTAATTCTTTGCTCCGATCTTTGTGGTCTGAACACTGTAATCCAGCCCTTTCTGCTTTGGTGCAGGAGACATAATAAAGCTCATTTCATCTACAAATGATTTGTAATTTTTCGTTTTGAATTCTATAAGCATAAATTTACCCTCCATTTTGCAGAATTATTGCAAAATCCCTTGATATTAGTGTATCATATATCGTCTTGAAAGTCAATATGATTTTGCATGATTTTCGCAAAATCTCATTACTATTTTACGTTCTGATTCATTATATGATATTTTTTGCGTAAAAACGATCGATATTCATACTCACTACCTCAAATTATTATGAATATCTATGAACTAAAAATACGTCCTATTTCTTATTAAAATCCAATGTTGAAAAAGGTCTGCATTTGGAAACGCAACTAAATCAAGAATATCAAATATATTATGCAAATATTCACAGAGCATACAGCTCAAAAGTAACCTCGCCAACGGAGTGGCGATTCTATTCCAGCAAGCACGGTATCTCCGCATTACAATTTTTGAAAATTGAATGCTGCGATACATAGCTTGACAGGGGTTCTGCCCCTATGACCCCGAACATCAAAAAGGAAAAAATGACCGAGCTAAACAGCTCAGAAGAAAACAAAAATAAGAGCTCAGATTCATACCCAGCAAGCTCGGTGTATTGTGTACACAAGAACTGTGAATACAATGTGCTGAAAGCTCTGGTGACAACCACCATTCGCCAAAATCTGAACAGAGAAAAATCATTGAAATAATCCACTCTGCGGAGCGTGGATTGACGTGACTTTCGCACGGGTTTATAATAAAAATATCAGCAGAAAAACTGAGAAGCGGAAGGAGAAAGATCACTATGAAAATACTTGTTCTTAACGGCAGTCCCAAGCGTGAAAAAAGTGACACGATGCACATAACACGGGCGTTCCTTGATGGCGTGAAAGAAGTCGCTCCGCAGGATGTTCATATCATCAATATTATCGACAAGCATATCGAATATTGCACGGGCTGTTTCATTTGTAAGCGTAACGGCGGAGAGTGTATCCATAATGACGATATGAAAGAGCTTCTCGACGAAGTTTTGGAGAGTGATCTTCTGCTGTTCAGCTATCCACTTTACTGCTACGGAATGCCTGCGTCTTTGAAGGCTTTTGCTGACCGCACGATGCCGCTTTCAAGTATGGCGATGAAGAAGCATGGCGACAGATATGTTCACGTCGGGCAGGCGGATTTTTCACACCTGAGATACATGATGATATGCGGCTGCGGATTCCCGAACAGCAAGCAGAATTTCGAGCCTGCGGTTATGCAGTTCAAGCTGATGTTCCCAAATAACCACACTATCATCACCGTCCCCGAAAGTCCGATGTTAAATGTACCCGAAGCGACAGAGGTGACTGTGCCGAGATTGGAGCTTGTGAAGCAGGCAGGAAAGCAGTATGCTGAAACAGGCGAAATAGATGAAAAATTGCTTGCGGAGATATGCTCGTCGATGATACCGGAAGATGTGTATGCAACTATTTGTAATAGGGAGATAAAGATATAAAAGTAAGGCGCAGATGTTGGTTATCTGCGCCAAGTTTTCAGTATTTCATTCCACGATTACATCGTTATAATCAATATTGCAATGCCAGCCACATTCTTTTGTACAAATAAAGAAGTGTGGTTTGGAAATCTTTCCCGAAGGACATACCACTCTACCAATTCCACATTTAGGACATATCGGCTCTCTGTGTGAAAGCATATCATCTTGGAATTTTATTTCCTCCTCAGTTGGCGTATGGATCTCAAAAATATCGTTAGGATCAATTGACATATTACACACCTTCTATCACTTTATTGTAAACATGGTATACCTGCAAAGCATTTGTTGTTTTTCATATCTTATCACATAAAAACAAAAAAGTCAATCAGATAACAGCGCAAAGCACTGGGAAAAATCCACATTTTGCTGCGCCTTTCACAAGAATTATTACAATCATTCCGATATGCTGGACTCTGGTAGTTTTATCGGATATAATGGATTTACGATAAAACTTTTGGAGGTAACGATTATGTTGAAAACACCTGAATTGGCAATGCCTAAATCACGCAAGGTCACGACTTTCTGCAACGGTAGAAAAGAAGTCTGGAACGACCGTGAAGACGCACAAGTGTATTTTCTTGAACTTATGATGTCCACCGACGGTGAGGAACACGACCGAGCAGAGTGCGTATACATACAGCTCCTGCACGGACTTGACGAGTGTTCAGACGAAGACTGAAAGGAGCGAACTATGTTGAACAAGATAATGATGACAGGACGCATCACCACCGATCTGAACGTTGTGACTGAGGAGGATTACAGCTACTGCAAATTCAGTATCGCCGTAGACCAAACCAAACGCAACGGCAGTGATACCGTTGAGACAGACACGTTCATCTGCCTTGCTTTTGATGACAACGCCAAGTCCGTGAGTTTCCTCTACTCAAAAGGCGGACAGATAACCTTTGTCGGCTCGCTTAGAAAGGCTCCTGATAATACTGTGGTTATTATCGTTGAGGAACTGCACTTCCAGAATAGGTTTTCAGTCAAGGTCGATGCTGAATTGGGACAGCTTTTCTGACGGAAACGGGCGGTATGCTCTCAGGCGAACGGAAATGGTTTATAGTAGCTTTCGGTGACGGCATTCGTTCCGTTATCCATAAATATGAAACAAGGCTCTCAGATTGATTCTGGGAGCCTTATCGCTTGTTTTTTATTCTATGTTTCAAAAAAAAAGAATAACGTATCATCAAAAAGCGTTTTTTCTATTGCTTTTGCCATATTTTTGTGGTATAATTTTAATAAATTATGTAACATTTCATCAAATCAACAAAGCGAACGGGAGTGAGTTCATGAAGCAGATCTGTTTTATAGATACTGAAGTCAGCGAAGCAGATAACAAAGCACACGATTTTGGTGTAGTTAATGAAAATGATAATAAACTTCATACAGGTTATGCTCATGAATTTCATTTCTTTATTAACGGAACTGAGTTTCTCTGCGGTCATAACATCATTGACCATGATTCAAAGTATATAGAAGTGCCCGAAAACGTAAAACTCATCGACACATTGTACCTGTCTCCGCTGATGTTCCCGAACAAGCCGTATCACGCCCTCTTGAAGGACGACAAGTTGCTGACCGATGAACTGAATAATCCTCTCAACGATGCAGTAAAGGCAAAGGAGCTTTTCTATGATGAAGTAAATGCCTTTATGGCGCTTGATAATGAATTGAAGCTCATTTACTATATGCTCCTGAAAAACAGCCCCTATTTTTCTGCTTTCTTTGACTATCTCGATTTCTCAGCGGAAGATGACCTTGAAACTGCAATACAAGTTCGGTTTGCTGATGAAATATGTGAGAACGCACCTCTGTCAAATATCATCGTTGGTTCACCTGTTGAGCTTGCATACTGCCTTGCACTTATCTCTGCTACCGAGGAATATTCTCTTATACCGAGGTGGGTACAGGTCAATTATCCGAATGTGGACAGGATAATGCGTGTTCTCAGGAATACCTCATGCCATGAATGTACCTACTGCAGATCAAGGCTGAACCCTATCAGCTATCTCGGCAAGTATTTCGGATATCCGGGTTTCCGTAAATATAATGACGAGCCATTGCAGGAAAATGCCGTTACAGCGGCAGTGGAGCACAAGTCACTGCTTGCCATATTTCCCACAGGCGGCGGAAAATCCCTGACCTTCCAGATACCTGCACTTATGGCAGGAGAAACAGAACGTGCCCTGACGGTCGTTATATCGCCTTTGCAGTCGCTTATGAAAGATCAGGTGGACAATCTGGCAAAGCGAGGTATTGCCGAAGCTGTTACTATCAACGGATTGTTAAGCCCCATAGAGCGTGCCGAAGCTATCGAGCGTGTAGAATCGGGTATCGCTTCTATACTCTATATATCCCCCGAATCGCTTCGTTCCGTAACGATCGAGCGTTTGTTTTTGTCACGCCATATCGACCGTTTCGTTATAGATGAGGCTCACTGTTTCTCCGCATGGGGACAGGATTTCCGTGTAGATTATCTGTATATCGGAGATTTTATCCGTGAATTGCAGGAGAAAAAAGGCAACGGCTGTAAGATACCCGTGTCATGTTTTACGGCTACAGCAAAGCAGAAGGTCATCAGCGATATAAAGGAGTATTTCAAGAACAAGCTGGATATCGAACTTGAACTTTTTGCAACAAATGCATCCCGTACTAATCTGCGTTATGAGGTACTGTATAAGGAAACAGACGAAGAGAAATACGAAACTCTCCGCACACTTATCGAGCAGAAAAACTGTCCGACTATTGTGTATGTTTCGAGGACCAAGCGTACAATAATGCTTGCTGAAAAGCTCACAAATGACGGTTTCAAGGCAAGACCGTTCAACGGGAAAATGGACAGCAGTGAAAAGCAGGAAAATCAGGAAGCCTTCATCAATGACGAAGTTCAGGTCATTGTGGCGACTTCCGCTTTCGGCATGGGCGTTGATAAATCCAATGTCAAGCTGGTCATACACTATGATATTTCCGATTCGCTGGAAAACTATGTGCAGGAAGCAGGTCGTGCAGGCCGTGACGAAAACTTGCAGGCTGAGTGTTATGTCCTTTATAATGACAGCGATCTTGACAAGCACTTCATTCTCCTCAATCAGACAAAGTTGAGTATCAGCGAGATACAGCAGGTGTGGAAAGCCATCAAAAACCTTACCCGCACCCGTCCCGAGGTATGCTGTTCTCCTCTTGAAGTCGCAAGACAGGCAGGCTGGGACGACAGCGTTGCAGATATTGAAACGAGAGTAAAAACGGCGATACAAGCCCTTGAAAATGCAGGATATATACAGCGTGGCAAAAATGTTCCCCGTATTTATGCGGACGGTATCCTTGTAAAAACTATGATCGAAGCCTCTGAACTCATAGACAGCTCTCTTAGGTTTGAAAACGACGAAGAACGCACTGTTGCAAAGCGTATCATCAAATCACTTATCTCCAGCAAAAGTATCGCAAGGGCAGGAAATGCCGATGCTGAGTCAAGAGTTGACTATCTTGCAGACAGGCTCGGGATCGAGAAATCAGGCATTATCCACTCTATCCAGCAAATGCGTGAGGACGGTCTGCTTGCCGATACCAAAGATCTCACCGCATATATCCAGAAAACTGATACTATCAATAAGTCCATGCTGGTACTGCACCGCTTTCAGGCTCTTGAAACATTCCTGCTTGAATATATAGACGCAGACAAACTCTGCATGAACTACAAAGAGCTTAATGAAGCTGCTCTTGCAGGCGGCATAAAGACAAGCTCTGTTAATTCTATCAAAACGCTCTTCTACTACTGGACGATACGCAGCTATATCCAGAAAGAACAGGATCAGCTTACGGGCAGGATAAGCATAGTTCCAAAGCTGAGCATGGAGCGTATAAGGTCAAAACGTCATAAAAGCTACAGCATAGCAGAGTTCATAATAAACTACCTGTTCCAAAACAGCAGTAAAGATATCAGCCCCAAAGACGAAGTGCTTGTGGGCTTTTCCGTGCTTGAACTTATGAACGCTTACCGTGAGCAGTCACTCTTTGAAGTACATGAAAATGATATTGAAGAAGCCCTGCTGTTCCTGTCAAAGATAGGCTCATTGAAACTGGAGGGCGGCTTTCTTGTGCTGTACAGCGGTATGCGCATAAAAAGGCTCGAACTTGATAACCGCATCAAATACAAGCAGGACGACTACAAACAGCTGAATGAATTCTATCAGCAGAAAATACAGCAGATACATATTGTCGGAGAATATGCGAACATGATGGTGCGTGACTACAACGAAGCATTGCAGTTTGTAAACGACTATTTTCAGATGGATTACAAGAAATTTCTGTTACAGTATTTCTCAGGCGAACGCGCCACCGAGATAACACGAAATATCACCCCCGAAAAATACAGACAGCTTTTTGATACGCTGTCTGAACGTCAGCTTGAGATCATAAACGATGACAGCTCAAAATATATTGTTGTATCAGCAGGCCCTGGAAGCGGAAAAACAAGAGTGCTTGTGCATAAGTTAGCATCACTTCTCCTGCTTGAAGATGTCAAGCATGAACAGCTTCTTATGCTGACATTTTCTAGAGCCGCGGCAATTGAGTTCAAACAAAGGTTGCGTGAGCTTATCGGCAATGCTGCCAATTTCATAGAAATAAAAACTTTCCATTCCTACTGCTTTGACCTGCTCGGAAAGATAGGCAATATTCAGGAGTCGGAAAACATAGTAAAGGACGCAGGCGAGCTTATACGCAACGGTGATGTGGATACAAGCCGGATAACAAAAACGGTTCTTGTTATCGACGAAGCCCAGGATATGGACAAGTGTGAGTTCGGTCTTGTGGAAGCACTTATGGAACGCAACGAGGATATGCGTGTTATCGCTGTGGGCGATGATGACCAGAATATCTATCAGTTTCGTGGTTCCGATTCAAAGTATCTGAGATCATTCATAACAGAGCATGATGCAAAGCAGTATTCACTTATCGACAATTACAGAAGCTGTCAGAGCATTGTTACTTTTGCAAATCAGTTTGTAAAGACCATTTCCGAGAGAATGAAAACCGAAGATATTGCTGCTGTTTCAAATGATACGGGCGAGGTCAAGCTGATCAAGCACAGCGGTGTAAATATGGAGACTGCTTTGGTGGAAGATCTGCTTTCCGTGAGTGCAAAAGGCTCTGCCTGTATCCTTACAAATACCAACCATGAAGCATTGCTGATACTTGGTATTCTCAGACAGCGGAATATTCCGGCAAAACTGATACAATCCATAGATGGTTTTGATATATATGATATAGCTGAGATAAGGCTGTTTCTCAAAAAGCTGAACGCTGAAAACACATCGCCCGTTATCAGCGATGAACAGTGGAACAACGCTATTGAAGCCATTAAAAAGTATTATCAGAACAGCGACTGTCTGCCCATAATACTTAATATCCTGCATACTTTTGAGGCGACCAACGAAAAGAAATACCGCACCGACCTTGAAATGTTCCTGCACGAATCAAAGATCGAAGATTTCTACACTGACGAAAAAGGTGTTATCACTATCTCAACAATGCACAAGTCCAAAGGCAGAGAATTCGACAACGTGTATATGCTGCTCAGTAATGTCAGCATGGATACTGACGAAGAAAAAAGAAAGCTCTATGTCGCTATGACACGAGCAAAAATGCTTCTGCATATCCATTATTTCGGTGACAAATTCGACCGATTTGCCGAGTTCGCAACAACCGATGAGATAGACCTGCATACCTATTCGAAGCCGTCTGAACTTATACTACAGCTTTCACACAGAGATGTGTTCCTTGACTTTTTCAAGGATAAGAAACAGCTGATACTGAAACTGAAAAGCGGTACGCACCTTGCAGTAAGGGGCAACAGGCTCTATGTTCAGCTAAACGGCAAACTTCTGCCCGTTCTGCAATTTTCAGCCAAATGCAACGAGAATATAAAACATCTCATCGCATCAGGCTACACCCCATACGATGCTGTTGTGCGTTTCATCTGTGCTTGGAAAGGCAAAGAAGACACCGAGGAATCGGCTGTTATTTTGGCGGATATTTATTTTCGCAGAGAACAATAAAACAAGGAGGTAAACTTATGGATAATGATATCACTAAAATGCAGTGGGCTAAAATGTGCATGGATTATCTCGCCAATGGTGTAGACCCCGTATTTAATACCGATGTCGATGAAGATACTCTGCATAACGAACAGATCATCTCCTGTTTCAGATTTATTTCTGATATTCTTGCAAGAGATATTTACGAAGCTGAAAATGCAATAAAAAATAGTAATGAGTTTTTTATTACCGATGAACAGATAGCCGCACTTACAACATACTCATATAATTGCAAAGTAAGTGAACTTGCAGCTGAGATC
>CAMNNQ010000111.1 GCA_946545645.1 uncultured Clostridia bacterium
TCTATCTGCATTTTGCCTCGTTAGCTCAGTCGGTAGAGCATGCGGCTGTTAACCGCAGGGTCGTTGGTTCGAGTCCAACACGTGGCGCCACAAATCCCGTAGATTTATGATCTACGGGATTTTTTGTGTGATCGTATGATCTTGCTGTATATGCGGGGGTAAAGTCCTGCCCGCCTGCTGACGGCTTATGGCCCGATTGTATCGTTGCTTTATCACGTTGAAGTTTTGTTTCAGTTATGTTAAAATCCGCAGAGCCCTATTGCCGCATAACTTCAGATGTGTTATAATAACGTAAGAGACCGAAGGGAGGACGGAAAAATGATCAGAATACTTGTAGTCGATGACGATAAAGACCTTACCCGTCTTGTCTGCAATTATCTTACAGACTGCGGATTTTCGCCGGTCGGCTGCCACAGTGTGCAGGCGGCTTATGATGAGATGTATAACAGTGTATATGATCTTATAATATCCGATATTATGATGCCGAAGATCGACGGCTTTGAATTTGCCGAAACGGTCAGAAAGCTCAACCCGGATATCCCGATCCTTTTTATGTCTGCCAGAGACGATCTCTCTTCAAAGCAGAAGGGCTTTCGCCTGGGGATAGATGATTATATGGTCAAGCCTGTGGAGCTCGCAGAGCTGGAGATGCGTGTAAGAGCGCTGCTGCGGCGGGCGCATATCGCTCAGACCAAAGAGCTGACAGTAGGCAACCTCACCCTCGACGGCGACGGTATGACAGCCGAGCTTGACGGGCAGGTGCTCCCGCTGTCAACAAGGGAATTCAATATCATATTCAAGCTGCTGTCCTATCCGAAAAAGACCTTTTCCAGGGCTCAGCTCATGGACGAATTCTGGGATACGGAAAGCGAGACCGGGCTTCGGGCTGTTGATGTATATATTACCCGCCTGCGGGACAAGCTCTCGGCCTGTGACGGCTTTGAGATAAAGACTGTCAGAGGCATAGGCTACAAGGCGGTGCTGCTATGAAGCTGGGAAGAACTGAGAATGTTATCAGAAGCAGCCGCTTTCCGAGATCGCTCTTCTTTGCTATACTTGTCGATCTTCTGATAATGGGCGGTCTCCACTTTGCACTTATGTGGGGGATGATAGAAGCCCGCTTTCCGTCTGTCCTGATAGTGCATATAATCCTCGCTTACTGGGCGGCTGTTGCGGCGCTCATAACTCTTTATATAAGAAATATCTTCAAACGCGCTTACGAGGAGCCTATGCACAAGCTGGCTGATGCTACTGCAAGGATAGCCGGGGGGGATTTTTCTGTCAGGGTGGATCTTCCTTCCAAGCCGGACAAGCTGGATTATCTTGATGTTATGATCTCGGATTTCAATAAGATGACCGAGGAGCTTTCTTTGATCGAAACGCTGCGGGTGGATTTCTTTTCAAATGTCTCTCACGAAATAAAGACTCCGATCGCTGTGATACAGAATTCCTCGGAGCTGCTGAAAAGAGATGATCTGCTGGAGGATAAGCGGCAGGAATACATAAGCACCATAAACGATGCCGCAAAGCGTCTCAACACGCTGATAACCAACATACTGAAGCTCAACAAGCTGGAGAAACAGGCGATAACCCCGAATGTCACCGAATTTGATCTCTGTGAACAGCTCGTGCAGTGTGCCCTGATGTTTGAAAGCGTCTGGGAGAGCAAAGAGATAGAATTTGAAGCGGATCTGGCTGATGAGCGGCTGATGATAAGAGCGGATGAGGAGCTCCTGCCGCTGCTTTGGAACAATCTGCTGTCAAATGCTTTCAAGTTCACCGAAAAGGGCGGTACAGTAAGAGTGTCCGAACACAGCGAAAACGGTATCATAACTGTTGCAGTAGAGGACAGCGGCTGCGGTATGGACGAGCAGACGATGAAGCACATTTTTGATAAATTCTATCAGGGCGACAGCTCTCACTCTACCGAGGGGAACGGTCTCGGTCTGGCGCTTGCGCTGAGAGTCTTGCAGTTAATAGGCGGCAGTATAGATGTAAAGAGCGAAGTCGGGAAAGGGACGGTATTTACAGTTACTCTGAAAGACAGCAGGCGGAAAGGCACAGCAGAGCAGCATAATAATTCATATTGACCGTCGCACCGCCGTTTTCAGCGGGGCGAGAGTGCGAAGAACGGTATGTCTTACCCAGCCGCAGAAGCGGGGGAGACATACCGTTCTTTGTTTTATCCCGAGCTGCTCTTTATACCCTTGCTTTAACATAACTGAAACAAAACTCAAACCCGGCTGAAACAAAAGAGCCTTATAATCTGATCAAAATAAAGGACAGGGGGCAGCAAAAATGAATATGATCGAAGTTAACAAGCTGACTAAGGATTACGGCCACGGCAGAGGAGTTTTTGATGTTACCTTTGAGGTGCATAAGGGCGAGACTCTCGGATTCTTAGGGCCCAACGGCGCAGGCAAATCGACTACTATGCGGCATCTCATGGGGTTTTCGGCTCCGCAGGAAGGAAAGGTGAGCATCGACGGGATGGATTGCACCCGTCAGCATCACGACCTGCTGAAAAAAGTTGGATATCTTCCCGGAGAAGTGGCTCTTCCCGACGGTCAGACAGGCAGACAGTTCATTCAGATGATGCTGGATATGAAAGGCGTCCGGGACGGCGGGCGTGTTGAGGAGCTGCTTGAACGTTTTGAACTTGACCCCGGATGCAAGGTAAAAAAGATGAGCATCGGCGAGAAAAGGAAGCTGGCAGTTGTAGCGGCTTTTATGAGCGATCCTGAAATACTCCTGCTGGATGAGCCCACCAGCGGGCTTGATCCGAGGATGCAGGAGAAGTTCATATCCTTTGTACGCGAGGAAAAGAAGAGGGGCAAAACAATACTCCTTTCGAGCCATATTTTCAGCGAGGTCGAGGCTCTCTGCGACAGGATCGCCATTATCAAAGAGGGCAGGCTGGTATCGGTCATTGATGCCGACGAGGTCAAGCACGGGCTGAAAAACATCTTCACAGTTGAGTTTGAGACCGATGAGGACTATGCGGCCTTCACACATTCGGGCATCGCACCCGAGAGCGGAGACAGATCGGCAAGAAAATGCCGGATCTCCGTTCCCGACGAAAAGACCAACGCTTTCCTGAAAGCGCTCTCAAAGGTAAGGATAAAGCAGATATCCGAACATTCTGTGAGCCTGGAGGAATACTTTATGCAGTTCTATCGGGGCGGCAGAAAATTTCAGTTTGGAGGTATGAGCCATGCCTGATATGATAAGGATAGATCATCTGACTAAGGATTACGGCCAGGGCAGAGGGATATTCGGCCTGGACCTTTCGATAAAGAAGGGAGAGGTCCACGGTCTTGTAGGTACTAACGGGAGCGGCAAGACCACTACAATGCGCCATCTCTGCGGGTTTATTTCTCCGGACAGCGGAAGCTGTGAGATAAACGGTATGGATTGCCGCAGGCAGTCGGACAGGATAATGAAAGGTCTGGGATATGTTCCCGGTCAGATAGACTTCCCCGATGTAGGCAGCGGGACAAATTTTCTGAAGCTCCAGGCACAGTATCTCGGGATAAAGGATATGTCCTATGTCAGCGAACTGACAGAGAGGTTCGGGATAGATACCTCTGCGCCGCTCAAGCGGATGAGCAAGGGGATGAAGCAGAAGATGGCGCTGGTCGCAGCCTTTATGTCAAAGCCGGATGTGCTGCTGCTTGACGAGCCCTCTACTGGTCTTGACCCGGTCATGCGGGATGAGCTTATAGACCTGATACTTGAGCAGAAGCAGCGGGGAGCGACGGTGTTTATGTCCAGCCATATCTTCAAAGAGCTGGAGGACACCTGCGACACTGTGACCTTTATCCATAACGGAAAGCTCGTGAATACAGTATCAAAGCGGAATTACGACCCTGAGGAGCTGCCGAAGCTCTACCGCCTCGGTTTTGCCGGACAGGAGGAGTATCTTGAGTTCAAAAACAGTACCGCTTTTGAAACTGACAGCTTCAACGACAAATATCTGCACCTGACAGTCAGCGTGCCGCAGGACAGGATAAACGAGCTGTTTGCACAGCTTACCGGATACGATATGCGCTATGTCCGCTATGTACCCTATTCGCTGGAAATGTATTATAAAAGAGTTATAGAACAGGGAGGAAATGTATGATGTTCAGTTTGCCTTTATTCAAACAATCGGTAAGATCAAATTGTGTATTGTGGGGAGCGATGACTTCTGTGCTGTCGGTGCTGTGTGCGCAGTTCGCTGCCCTTGATATGACGCAGAATCTGCTGTTTCTCATATTCTACGGTATGATGACCACGATCCTTCCGGGAGTATACGTTCTTGTTACAGCCAACAAACTGATAGCAGGGCAGGTTGACAGGGGCTCAATGGCCTATGTGCTTTCGACACCTATAAAGCGCACCAGTGTTGTGTTCACACAGATGGTATTCCTCATAGGCTCTCTCGTCGGGATGTTCGGAGTTATGACCCTTGTGCATCTCGGGGTGAATCAGGCGAAGCCCTTGTCTCTGGCGACAGCGATGGGCATGGGGGCGGCCGGAGGGAATGAGGCTATGGCCGCCGCTGTGACAGGAGATCTGACGAGCAAGATGATACTTCAGGTCAATCTCTCTGCGCTGGTGGTATGTATAGCGATGGCGGCGGTATGCTTTGCATTCTCCGGGATATTCAGCAGCAGCAAGTATTCTATCGGCCTGAGTGGGGCATTTGTAGGTGTTACGGTGCTTGCAAATATGCTTGCCATGTTTGGCAGCATGGGTGTCAGCGGGCTGGACAAATTCAAGTATCTCACGATATGCTCATTCTATGATTACAAATCGGTGCTGCTCTCCGGCAGCGAGTGGATAGTAAAACTGATCTTCCCCGCTCTCATCGCAGCAGCAGCCTTTACAGCAGGATCGCTGGTATTCAAGAAGAAGGATCTTCCGCTCTGACCTTTGCATCCCACTTGCCGCGCCGGCACAGCTTAACAGCCTGTGCCGGCGCGATATTGTTTTATGGCGGCCGGGGATGTAAAAATATTATTAGACTATATAACTATTTTGCCCTATCTCCCAACAGCCTGCTTCGGAAGTTGCCGCGTATTAACGAGCACTATGCGACGGTGCAGTATAATATTGTCTGGAAAATATAAATATTTTCAATTGACATTTACGGAGTTTTTGGGTATAATCTAACTAAACGGAATACTGTTTTCACAAAATCTGATAAGGAGGTCTATTTATGGCAAAGAACAGATATCTCGGAGAATACCCTGTTATCGGGATACGTCCGACGATCGACGGAAGGCGGGGCGCTCTCGGGGTGCGGGAGTCTCTGGAGGAGCAGACTATGAACATGGCAAAGTCTGCGGCGAAGCTCTTTGAGGAGAATCTTCGCTATTCAAACGGCGAGCCTGTCAGGACAGTTATTGCCGACACAACTATCGGGCGTGTCGCTGAGGCGGCTGCCTGTGAAGCGAAGTTCAAGAAATGCGGTGTGGACATTACTCTGACCGTTACTCCCTGCTGGTGCTACGGAGCTGAAACGATGGATATGGACAGGAATACTATCAAGGCGGTGTGGGGCTTCAACGGAACTGAGCGCCCCGGCGCAGTATATCTTGCGTCTGTGCTGGCTACCCATGCGCAGAAGGGTCTGCCTGCCTTCGGTATCTACGGCCACGATGTATGCGATGCCGACGAGACAGAGATCCCTGCCGATGTAAAAGAGAAGCTGCTTCGCTTCGGTCGGGCTGCTGTTGCTGCAGCAACAATGCGGGGCAAGAGCTATTTGCAGATTGGCTCGATCTGTATGGGTATAGGCGGTTCCATAATCGACCCTGCCTTTATCGAGGACTATCTCGGAATGCGTGTCGAGTCGGTGGACGAGGTCGAGATCATCCGCCGTATGACCGAGGAGATCTACGACAGGGAGGAGTTTGAAAAAGCCCTCGCCTGGACTAAAGCCAACTGCAAGGAAGGCTTCGATAAGAACCCCGAGTTCCTTCAGAAGACTCCCGAGGAAAAGGAGAAGGACTGGGAATTTGTCATAAAGATGATGTGCATAATCAAGGACCTTATGAACGGCAGCGACAAACTGCCAAAGGGCAGGGAAGAGGAAGCTGTGGGTCACAACGCCATAGCAGCGGGCTTCCAGGGGCAGCGCCAGTGGACAGATTTCTATCCTAACTGCGATTTTCCCGAGGCTATGCTCAATACATCCTTCGATTGGAACGGCGCCCGTGAGCCTTACATCCTCGCAACAGAGAACGATGTTCTCAACGGCTTGGGGATGCTGTTTATGAAGCTGCTCACCAACCGCGCCCAGATATTTGCCGATGTCCGTACCTACTGGTCGCCGGAGGCGCTGAAAAAGGCTGCTGGCTATGAGCTGACAGGCCACGCTAAGGAGGCGGGAGGATTTATCCACCTCATCAATTCGGGAGCATCCTGCCTGGATGCCTGCGGCCTTGCCGTCGATGAGAATGGCAAGGCTGTAATGAAGGAATGGTATAACGTAACAGACGAAGATCAGAAGAAGATCCTTGAAGCTACCACTTGGAATTATGCCGACTGCGGCTATTTCCGCGGCGGCGGGTTTTCCTCCCGATTTGTTACCGATGCGGAGATGCCTGTGACGATGATAAGGCTCAATCTGGTCAAGGGCCTCGGGCCTATGCTCCAGATCGCTGAGGGCTGGACTGTCAAGCTGCCCGAAGAGGTGAACGACATCCTCTGGAAGCGAACCGACTACACCTGGCCCTGCACCTGGTTCACGCCCCGCGTGACCGGAAAGGCTCCCTTTAATACCGCCTATGATGTTATGAACAACTGGGGCGCCAATCACGGAGCTATCAGCTACGGCCATATCGGCGCAGATCTTATCACTCTTGCATCTATCCTTCGCATACCTGTTGCGATGCACAATGTGCCGGAGGAAAACATATTCCGCCCCGCAGCCTGGAATGCCTTCGGCATGGACAAGGAGGGTGCGGATTATCGCGCCTGCGAAAATTACGGACCTCTTTACAGAGGAATGAGATAATGACCGACAGCTTTTGACATATTGCTGACAGCAGAGCTTCTTTTCCTGCTGTCAGCCGTCCGTCGGATAAGAGGGGTGATCCTTTGAACAAACAAGTTCTTGCCATAGATCTCGGAGCATCCAGCGGCAGGGCGATGATCGGGCGGTTTGACGGAGAGCATATCCGCCTTGAAGAGATACACCGCTTTTCCAATGACCCCGTTACCTTAGGAGATACGATGTACTGGGACTTCCTGCGGCTGTTCCGCGAGATAGAGCAGAGCATTGCACTGTCCAAAGCTCACGGCAGGATCGACAGCCTGGGGATCGACACCTGGGGAGTGGATTTCGGTCTGCTGGACAAAAAAGGCAGGCTGCTGGAAAATCCTGTCCATTACCGAGACGGACGTACACAGGGAATGCTCCGTGAGGCCTTTTCGCTGGTGCCTAAGGAAAGCCTGTATGCAGTTACCGGGAATCAGTTTATGGAGATAAACACGGCCTTCCAGCTTATGTCTGTCCAAAAAAACAGACCGGAACTTCTTGAGCACGCCGACAAGCTGCTTATGATGCCCGACCTGTTTGCCTATTTCCTGACCGGGGAAAAGGCTACCGAGCAGTCCATAGCATCAACGACACAGCTATACGATCAGGCAGGTAAGTGCTGGGCATACGCCCTTGCCGAAAAGCTGGGGATATGCGGGAGCCTTTTCACAAATATCGTACCCGCAGGCAGCAGGATAGGCCCTCTTACCCATTCGGTGATGAGCGAGCTGGATGTCCCGGCAGCGGATGTCATAGCTGTCTGCGGACATGATACACAATCGGCAATGGCGGCTGTCCCCGCCGCAGAAAAGGATTTTGCTTTTCTGAGCTGCGGCACCTGGAGCCTGCTGGGAACAGAACTCGATGAGCCGCTGACCGACGGAGATGCTTTTGCCCGGGACCTTACCAACGAAGTAGGCTACGGAGGGAAGACTTCTTTCCTGAAAAATATAATAGGCCTCTGGCTGATACAGGAGACACGCCGCCAGTGGAAGCGTGAGGGCAGGGATGTGAGCTTTGGCGAGATAGGGCAGATGGCACGCGGAGCTGAGCCCTTCCGCTGCTTCATTGACCCGGACGCTCCGGCTTTTGTTCCTGCGGGAGATATACCGGCAAGGATAAGGCGCTATTGCAGTGAGACATCCCAGCCTGTCCCCGAAAACGACAGCCAGGTGCTGCGGTGCATATATGAGAGCCTTGCACTGAAATACCGAAGCGCTCTTGAAGACCTGGAAGCCTGCACAGGTAAAAGATACGGCTGCATCTATATGATAGGCGGGGGCATCCGCGACGGGCTGCTTTGCCAGCTTACGGCTGATGCCTGCGGACGTACAGTAAAGGCAGCACCCGTTGAGGCTACGGCTTTCGGCAGCGTTGCGGTGCAGCTTATCGCCGGGGGAGAGCTGGCTGATCTGAAGGAGGCCAGAGAGCTTATCGCTGCATCCGAGCCTGTTACAGATTATACGCCCGCCTGCTCCGAACAATGGGAAAAGGCTTATGAAGATTACAAAAAGATCATCGGAGGTAAAAAATGCTGAAAAATATACCCGCTGTGCTTTCGCCGGAGCTGCTGAAGGTGCTTTGCGAAATGGGACATTCCGACAGGATAGTTATCGCTGACGGGAATTTCCCTGCCGAAAGCATAGGGAAGAACTGCAAGGTCATCCGCGCCGACGGACACGGAGTCCCCGAGCTGCTGGATGCCATACTGACACTGTTCCCGCTGGACACCTATGTGGAGAAGCCTGTCTCGCTGATGCAGGTAATGCCCGGCGATAAGGCAGAAACTCCTATCTGGGAGGAGTATAAACGCATTGTAAAGAAGTATGACAGCCGGGGCGAGGCTGCTGTCGGAGAGATCGAGCGGTTCGCATTCTATGAAGAGGCAAGATCAGCTTACGCTATCGTGGCAACCGGAGAAAAAGCGGTCTATGCCAATGTGATGCTTCAAAAGGGCGTTGTCTGAATGATACCGAAAGGAAAAGGGATATGTACGAGGATATAAAAGACAAGATGGTTGAAGTCTGCCGCAAAATGTGGCAGAAGGGCTGGGTCGCAGCCAATGACGGAAACGTAACCGTAAAGGTCGGTGAGAACAGATTTCTTGCTACAAGAACAGGTATCTCAAAATACGAGATCACCCGCGAGCATATCGGGCTTATCGACGGAGACTATAACATTATAGAAAAGCCTTCGGAGGACTGGAGACCCTCTTCCGAGGTGAAGATGCATCTCAAATGCTATCACGACCGCCCGGATGTAGGGGCAGTAGTCCATGCGCATCCTCCGGTCGCTACCGGATTTGCCTGCGCTCATGTTCCGCTTGACGACTACTGTATGATCGAGACTGTTATTGCTGTGGGTTCTGTCCCGCTGACGCCTTATGGCACTCCCTCCACCTTCGAGGTGCCGGAGGCTATCGAGCCCTATTTGCAGGAGCATGATGTTATGCTGCTGACCAATCACGGTGCGCTGACTGTCGGGGCTGATCTTACGACCGCATACTACCGCATGGAGACTCTGGAGCTTCAGGCGCAGATCTCTCTTGTAGCAAGACTTCTCGGGGGAGCCAAGGATATCTCCCGGGAAAACATTGACCGCCTTATCGGTATGCGCAGCCAGTACGGAGTTACAGGCAAGCATCCGGGCTACAAGAAATATCCCTCTGAGGGCAGTGGACAGGGCAAGGCCGAATAGGTCGCCGGCAGGGGATCGTGTGAAAAAACGGGGGCTGCTGCACGAGCAGCCTTCGACTGAAAATGGGTATTCCCCGTTTTGGGGAATACCCATTTTCAGCACTTTCGCCGCACTGATTTGCAGCGCGGCGAACAATAAAAGCGAATATACGATTACGGAGCAGCAGCCCCGTTCTTTTTTTCGGTATCCGCTCCTGTCAGCGGCATAAGCATAGTTTACCATTCAACTGTTGAGATATCTGCCGGGGAGGGGTTGAGTGTCACTTTCTCGACGCGGCTGTTTTTTATCCTGATCACCCGGTCGGCTATCGGGGCGATGGCCGAGTTATGGGTTATGACTATGACGGTAACGCCGTTCTTCCGGCAGGTATCCTGAAGGAGCTTGAGGATGGTTTTTCCGGTGTTGTAATCGAGAGCTCCTGTTGGCTCGTCGCAGAGCAGGAGCTTTGGCTGTTTGGCCAGCGCTCTTGCGATAGAGACTCTTTGCTGTTCGCCGCCGGAGAGCTGAGAGGGGAAGTTATCCATCCTGTCCCCCAGGCCGACGCTGGTCAGAACTTTGGCGGGATCTTCTGCGTGCTTGCAGATCTGGACTGCCAGTTCGACATTTTCTTTGGCGGTAAGGTTCCCGATCAGGTTATAGAACTGGAATACGAAGCCGATATCGTAGCGGCGGTAGGCAATCAGTTGTTTACGGTCGTAGGCGGCGATATTCTGGCCGTCAACGATGATCTCGCCTTCATCGCAGGTGTCCATCCCGCCCAGCATATTGAGGATAGTCGTCTTTCCGGCGCCGGAGGCTCCGACTATGACGACGAACTCACCTTTCTCGATCAGAAAGCTGACTCCGTCGCTGGCATTGATGGTTACTTCACCCATTCTGTATCGCTTATAAACATCTCTGAATTCTACAAAGGGCATAAAAGACCTCCCGCATCTGTGCGGCCAAAGCCGCATTTATTGTTATTGTTGGATGCTCCGGGCTGATTTATGCAGAAACGGTCATTCTTCGTTCCTGGGGGCTGTGTTCTCCTCCATACCCATTTCCTTATTGCGGTTTTTGAGCAGCTTCTGGCGCCTGCGCTCGTGCCTGTCCATAACGATCTTTTCAGCAAGATCCACCATTTTCTTCTTCACAGGCTTGAATACATAGAAGAACTCGCCTGCATAGGTCACTACTTCGCCGTTGAAGCCCTTTTTGAACTTATAAACGCCGTAGTTAGGGTTAGTCTCGTCGTTATAGAAGGGTATGCCCTGGAAGTCGTAGATATAATTCTTTCCCTCGATAGCCCAGTTTATCATCGTCCACTGCATGAGATAGTTGGGGTAAAGGTTGCGGTGATGATTGGCGGAGGCGCCGTAAACATAGCAGGTCTTGCCGGCATACTGGGTAGTCACCGCGCCGGAGAGGGGGATCTGTTTGCCGTCCTCCTCGACATAGCACATAAAGAGATGACAATGCTCGGGGCCGAGTCCGTCGATGAACTTAACAAAATATTCCTTGGCTCTGATCGAGAAGCCGTCGCGGATGCCTGTTGCCTCCATAAGAGGATAGAAATCGTCCAGAGCTTCTGTCCCGCAGACCTTGCAGACTACGCCCTTCTTGGGGCCTTTTCTGATACGGTTGCGCCAATCGGGCTTGAAGGAGGCCATGACCTCGTCCGGGGTCTTGCCCTCGATATTGCGGAGCATATAGTTGTTCCTTGCCTGGATAGTGGTGAGCTCCGGGGCGTTATAGGTATGCTTGAAGCCCATACCGATCAGCATCTCGCTGATATCCTTTTCCTTCTCCTCATAGCAGGGATCCCACATAAACTGATAAGCCTTATATCTCTTTGCGAGGACTTTGACCCCCTCAAAGAGGTCGCTCATTATCTCCTTGCTTCTCCAATCGCAGACAGGGCCGTGGGGAGAATACATAAATGAAACGCGCAGGCCGGGTATCTTTTTCATAATGACAAGGCAGGTGCCGCGTATCTTACCGTCCTCGCCGCGGGAGAGGACAGCATCCCAGCCCCAGGTATCCTTGACCTTCGGCCAGCGGAGAGACTGCATGAAATTGCCGTATTTGCTGTTCTTTACGAAATCCTCATATTCATCGAGGAGAGCTTGGTTGTTCTTATCGATAAGTTCCATTTTATGATTCCTTTCGGGTTTTTATTTATAGCCAACTTATATTATAACACAATATCTCTGAAAAGTAAAGTGTTTTTTTAGTCTTGATACAGCTCTGCGGGACAGCATTTGCTGTGGAGCCCCACCGCTATCAACCTCCCGTGCCACTAAAGGAAAGATGATAGCCTAACCTATCGGCATTGTCGCAGGGCGTAATGACGACCCGCTAACGACAGCAAGCACCCGAAGGGGTTCGGGGGCGACCGGAAAGCCCCCGAATTCAGGCGTGAGCTATTGTGAAGTCTCCGCACTTGGTCTGGGCGGGGCAGCCCCCTTTACACAACGTCCCGCCCCTCTAAAGGAGAGACGCCGCTGAACCTATCGGCAGCGTCGCAGGCCGTACAGACGACCCCGCAACGACAGCAAGCGACCACCGGGAGCGCCGCCGCAAACAACGTCCCGCCCCTCTAAAGGAAAGACGCCGCTGAACCTATCGGCATCGTCGCAGGCCGTAATGACGACCCACCACCGACAGCAAGCGACCAAAGGGAGCGACGCGTTTCGGAGCTTAAAAAGCCCCTCTAAAGGAAAGACGCCGCTGAACCTATCGGCATCGTCGCAGGGCGTACAGACGACCCACCACCGACAGCAAGCGACCACCGGAAGCGCCGCGTTTCGAAGCTAAAAAACGGAAAATCGCTTCGCTCTTTCCTGTGCCAGCGGGCTAATTGGTTTTGTCGGCGCGGCATTTTTGTTTGTCCACATAAAAATGTAGGGAGACCTTGCTTTGGTCTCCCTTTGTTTTTGTTGCTGTGCCGCGCCTTGGCCGGAACTGCGTTCCGG